>NZ_DAWCVJ010000053.1:0-17225 GCF_052358865.1 Faecalibacterium sp. | reverse complement strand
CGATGTTAAAGGCGTGAGAGGCCTCTGTCTTAACCGCTTGACCAACGGGCCATACTACCATTTGCATCGGGCGTTGTTCCCGACTCGATTATTTTAGCACAGCCTCCCCGCTTTGTCAACAGGTATTTTCAATTTTTTTCGGCAATTTCTTCAAAAATCAGAACAGATGCCGCACGCCGCCCCTGACAGCCCCCAGAAGGACGCTCAGGTAGAGGCCCATGACGCTCTCCACCTCGCCCATCTCCATGCTCTGGCGCTGGGGCAGGTCGGCCAGCGTGCCCCGGTAGAGGCAGCGCAGCTGAGGCAGCTCGGCGTAATCGCTGGGGTGCATAAGGGTGCTGGGCTTGGGCAGGTCCAGCGCGCCGCTCTTCTGGAGCACCTCGCTGACGAACTGGGAGCAGAAATAATGCCGGCGGCGCTGCCAGCGGATATGCATCCAGCAGAGCAGCAGGCCCAGCGAATTGAAGCGGTACAGCTCGCCGTGGTGCATCATGTGCTGGGTGCGGCGCTTGGCCCGGATGTAGGCCTCGTCGGTCACTTCCAGCGCATAGAGGGCGCAGGGGATGTTCTCCCGCATGAGGAACACGCCCCGGTTCAGGTACTCCCGGCTGGGGCCTGCGGGGAACATGGTGTAGCCGTTCTTCCGGGTAGAGCTGTAGAGGGTGCTCAGATCCTCGTCGAAGGCGAGGGAGATGTGGGTGTACTGCGCCCCGGTAAGGCGGTACACAAGGTTCGAGAGCAGGGTCCCGGAGCGGGTGAGGAATATGTAAAGCGTCTTCATCGTTGTTGTTTCTCCATGCTGGCGGCTCATGGCCGTAAGTCAAGTCTGCTCAGTATACCATAGGCCGCGTCTTTTTTCCAGATGCATCGCAGAATATACACAATATTTGTGTCTCTATTTATAATACGGCCTTCCGCCGCCAAAAATTGCACCGCACTGCCCTCTCGTTTCCCGCCCTTGTATCCCAAATCGATAAAATTTTATCAAAGATCTGTTTTTGGCCGGTTTTCTTTAATTTGTGCGGCCAAACGGGGCCGGATTTTTTACGAAACCGCCTCAAATGGCAAAGATTCTTAATAAGATTTGTTGTTTTTACCCGAAGGAAATCATTCTGCCGGTTGATTTTAGACCCGATTTATGTATAATGGTATACAGGAGAATACGCATCTGTATTTCTTTCATCGTCCCGCTGCGGTGCCCTTTTGGCTGAGGGCGGCTTGCCGCAGGCGCGCGGGGCAATGACCTGAACGAAAGAAGAGGTATAAGTATCATGGCAAAGTTGGATCTGAGCAAGTATGGTATCACCGGCACGACCGAGATCGTGTACAACCCCTCTTATGAGCAGCTGTTCAACGAGGAGACCAAGCCCGAGCTGGAAGGCTACGAGAAGGGTCAGGTCAGCGAGCTGGGCGCTGTCAACGTCATGACCGGCATCTACACCGGCCGCTCCCCCAAGGATAAGTTCATCGTCATGGACGAGAACTCCAAGGACACCGTGTGGTGGACTTCCGACGAGTACAAGAACGACAACCACCCCGCTTCTCAGAAAGCATGGGAGGCCGTGAAGGAGATCGCCAAGAAGGAGCTTTCCAACAAGCGCCTGTACGTCGTCGATGCTTTCTGCGGCGCCAACAAGGACACCCGCATGGCCGTCCGCTTCATCATGGAAGTGGCCTGGCAGGCACATTTCGTCACCAATATGTTCATCAAGCCCACCGCTGAGGAGCTGGCAAACTTCGAGCCTGATTTCGTGGTCTACAACGCTTCCAAGGCCAAGGTCGAGAACTACAAGGAGCTGGGCCTGAACTCCGAGACTGCTGTCCTGTTCAACATCACCAGCAAGGAGCAGGTCATCGTCAACACCTGGTACGGCGGCGAGATGAAGAAGGGCATGTTCTCCATGATGAACTACTTCCTGCCGCTGAAGGGCATTGCTTCCATGCACTGCTCTGCCAACACCGATAAGGAGGGCAAGAACACTGCCATCTTCTTCGGTCTGTCCGGCACCGGCAAGACCACCCTGTCCACCGACCCCAAGCGCCTGCTCATCGGCGATGACGAGCACGGCTGGGACGACAACGGCGTCTTCAACTTCGAGGGCGGCTGCTACGCAAAGGTCATCAATCTGGACAAGGACTCCGAGCCTGACATCTACAACGCCATCAAGCGCAACGCTCTGCTGGAGAACGTCACTCTGGACGCCGAGGGCCACATCGATTTCGCCGACAAGAGCGTGACCGAGAACACCCGCGTCTCCTACCCCATCGACCACATCCAGAACATCGTGCGCCCCATCTCTTCTGCTCCCGCTGCCAAGAACGTCATCTTCCTGTCTGCGGATGCGTTCGGCGTCCTGCCCCCGGTCTCCATCCTGACCCCGGAGCAGACCCAGTACTACTTCCTGTCCGGCTTTACCGCAAAGCTGGCCGGCACCGAGCGCGGCATCACCGAGCCTACCCCCACCTTCTCTGCCTGCTTCGGTCAGGCCTTCCTCGAGCTGCACCCCACCAAGTACGCTGAGGAGCTGGTCAAGAAGATGCAGAAGAGCGGCGCCAAGGCTTATCTGGTCAACACCGGCTGGAACGGCACCGGCAAGCGCATCTCCATCAAGGATACCCGCGGCATCATCGACGCCATCCTGAGCGGTGCCATCAACGAGGCTCCCACCAAGAAGATCCCCTACTTCGACTTTGAGGTCCCCACCGCTCTGCCCGGTGTTGACCCCGCCATCCTCGACCCCCGCGACACCTACGCAGATGCCGCTCAGTGGGAAGAGAAGGCCAAGGATCTGGCTGGCCGCTTCATCAAGAACTTCGCAAAGTACGAGGGCAACGAGCACGGCAAGGCCCTGGTCTCTGCCGGCCCCCAGCTGTAAGCTGACAGCACCTCTTACATAAAGAGCTTCAAGCCCCCTGCCCGAACTCTAAGGAGTCCCGGGCAGGGGGCTTTTTATTTTCCCAAAAATGACCGATCCTATTTTTTTTTTGCGGAAATCTGTTATACTGAACCCAGCTTCTGCCCTGCGGCAGGAAGCATAGAGGGGGATATTGCATATGAAAAAAGCAACGGTCAACGACTACTTCCGGCATCACTGGATGAAGCTCATGCTCTTCGCGCTCTTTACGGCGGCGGTATCCTTTTTCGCGCCGCTGAAAAACTTCCAGCTCAAGTGGCTCATCGACTCCAAGAGCAAGCAGGAGGCGCTGGGCTATATGGGGCTGGTGTTCCTCATCACCTTCACCAGCTGGTTTTTCGAACGGCTGAGCCGCCGCTCCTTTACAAAACTCGCCTGCGGCGCAGTGGAGCAGGTACGGGGGCAGGTCATGGAGCGGGTGCTGCGCCGCCCGGTGTCCCAATATCAGCGGGAGGGCGACGCAGCCTATCTCTCCCTGCTGACCACCGACCTGCGCACTCTCTACGACGACTATTATATGTCCCTCTTCAACATCGCGTTCTGGGGCGGCATCATGCTCTGTGCGCTGGGGATGTACCTTTACATCAGCCCGGTGATGCTGGCGGCCATCCTGCTTGTGACCGTGCCGCCGCTGGTCCTGCCCCGGAAGATGAATGAGCAGCTCAAAGCCTCCCGAGACGCTTTTTCTCTCCAGATGGCGGGCTACACCCAGCAGCTCAAGGAGCTTCTGGGCGGGTTCGAGGTCATCCGGGGCTTTCTGCGGGAGGACGCCTATGCCGCCCGCCACCGGGATGCTGCCCGGCAGGCCCGCGACAGCGAGCAGGCCTACCAGCAGAACCTCAACGCCATGGTGGTCAACACCTCTCTCATCAGCAACCTCATCTTCCCCATCGTCATGCTGGTGGGCCTTTTTCTCGCTTTCGACGGGCGGCTGACGATGGGCACCGTCTCCACCGCCGCCAGCATGGCGAACTTCGTCATCACGCCCTGTAATCAAATCGCCCAGTGCTGGGCCAAGGTCAGATCCTCGAAGGGCATTCGTCAGCGGCTGGAAGCAGCCATGTCCGGCCCGGAAAAAGTCTCTGCGGGCCGGGCCATCGGTAAACTCGAGCACATCGAGTGCAAGGACACCGGCTTTGCCTACCCCGGAGCCGCTGCACCGGTGCTGCGCGGCGTCCGGCTGACGGTCTCCGGGCAGGAAAAGGCCGTCCTCGTGGGCGAAAGCGGCTGCGGCAAGTCTACACTGGCAAAGCTGCTGTTCCAGTACTACCCAGACTATACCGGCAGCATCCTCTTCAACGGCCAGCAGCTACGGGACATCGACCGTCAGAGCCTCTACCAGCGGGTAGGCTACATTGCCCAGACAACCTATCTCTTCAATGACACCCTCCGCAGCAACATCTGCCTCGGCGCGGACTTCCCCGAGGCCCAGCTTTCCCACGCCATCGGGACGGCGGGCCTCACCGACTGGGTGAGCACCCTGCCCGACGGCCTCGACACCCTCATCGGCGAGAACGGCAAGAATCTCTCGGGCGGGCAGCGCCAGCGCATCGGCATCGCACGGCTGGCGCTTCGCCGGTACGACCTCATCATCGCCGACGAGATCACCGCCAGCCTCGACCCCGACACCAGCGGACAGGTCATGGAAAATCTGCTCGCCCTCCCCTGCATGGTGGTGGCCATCACCCACGACGTCTCGGGGGCGTTCATGAAGCAGTTTGACAAGGTATACCGGATAGAGCACGGAAGCGTCACACAAGCATAAAAAGGAGGGCCTGTGCCGGGTTTCAGCACAGGCCCCCCTCTTGTTTTTACCGGTTATTTTGCCGCGTCGAACTCGGCGAGGATGTCGGCCTCCGGGGCCGGGGTCACAAGGCTGACCACCACGCAGACAGCCAGCGAGACGAGGAAGGCGGGCAGCAGCTCATAGATGCCAAAGACGCCGCCCAGCGGGCTGACAAGGTACTTCCAGACGAAGACCATCAGGCCGCCGGAGAGCATACCGGCCAGCGCGCCCTGCCAGTTGCAGCGCTTCCAGAACAGAGCGCAGAGGACGACCGCGCCGAAGGCGCCGCCGAAGCCGGCCCACGCGAAGCTGACGATGCCGAAGACGCTGGAGTTGGGGTCACGGGCCAGCACCACGCCCACCACGCTGACGCAGACGATGGTCAGGCGGGCGGCGAAGAGGCTCTGCTTCTCGCTCAGCTTGAGGTGGGCGAACTCCTGCAGGATGTTCTGGGACACGCTGGACGCAGCGGCCAGCATCTGGCTGTCCGCCGTGGACATAGTGGCCGCGAGGATGCCTGCAAGGATGAGTCCGGCCAGAATGGCCGCCAGCACGCCGTGCTGGCTGATGAGGCTGGCGACGCGGACGATGAGGGTCTCACTGGTGGAGCCGCTGAGGAATTCCAGCGCACCGGCCTTGGTCATGCCGAGGCCCACCATGCCGATGAGGATGGATGCTGCCATGGCGATGACCACCCAGACGGTCGCAATGCGGCGGCTGAGCACCAGCTTCTTCTCGTCCTCGATGGCCATGAAGCGGAGCAGGATATGGGGCATTCCAAAGTAGCCGAGGCCCCACGCCATCGTGGAGACGATGTCCAGCAGGCTGTAGGACGTCGCTCCGCCGGTCACGGCGTCGTGGCTGGCGGTCATGGTCAGGTAGCCGGAAAGGCTCTGGGCGTTCTCCACCACAGCGCCCCAGCCTCCGGCCACGACGATGCCGTAGCCCAGAACAGCCACAAGGGCCAGCGACATGACCACCGACTGGATGAGGTCGGTGGTGGTGACGGCCCGGAAGCCGCCCAGAATGGTATAGCCTACGATGACGAGGGCCGACACCAGCATGGCGGCCATGTAGTCTACCCCGAAAAGGCTGTGGAACAGCTTGCCGCAGGCCGCAAAGCCCGAAGCTGTGTAGGGCACGAAAAAGACGATGATGATGACCGCGCCCAGAGCGTTCAGCAGGTTGCGCTGGTCATGGAAGCGGAGCGACAAGAACTGCGGCACGGTGATGGCGTCGAGGTTGGCCGAGTAGCGGCGCAGACGCCGGGCCACGATGAGCCAGTTGAGCCATGTGCCCAGCGCAAGGCCGATGGCCGTCCAGCCCGGCGAGGCGATGCCACTCAGGTAGGCCAGACCCGGCATACCCATCAGAAGCCAGCTGGACATATCGCTGGCCTCGGCGCTCATGGCCGTGACCAGCGGGCCCATCTTCCGCCCGCCGAGGTAGAAGTCGGCGCTGTCGTTGTTGGTCTTGCTGTAGGCGAAACCCACCAGCAGCATGGCCGCAAGATAGACAATGATGGTGACGATGATACAGATCTCACTCATATACATTTCCCCCTTTGCTGCTTTCTCTATAAAAGCATGGCACGATTTTACCACACTAAAGCAGCAAAGTGCAACCCTCTCCGACAGATTCTTCCCCTATGACCGAAAATTCGTCCTTTCCAGCGTCCAAAATCGCTCAATATGCCAACAGGCCGCCCCCTTTTCAGGGGACGGCCTGTTGGTTTGGATGAAGAAAATGATGAAAATAGAGAGGATGTCAGCTTATTTTGCGGCCTCGCCCTCGGGGAAGATGATCTTGTTCACGAAGAAGAAGATCACCATCGAGATGCCGCCGTTGAGCACGGTGGTGCCGATGTTGTAGATGAAGTCGGGCACCAGCAGACCGGCCACCGCCACCCAGATGCAGTTGATGGAGTTGACGATGCAGGTGATGAGACAGAAGGCCAGCAGGTACCAGCCGATCTGTTTTGCCAGATTGCCCTTGCTGCGGAAGACGAGGCTGCGCTGGATGGGGAAATTGATGCACTCGCCGATGATCATGGCCACCATGTAGGCGCAGAAGTAGGGCAGGCCGCCGTGGGCCGCATCGTAGCCGAGGATGTTCCACTTGAAGGTCTCCCCGAAGAGGGTGATGTCGATGCCCGGCCAGCCGAAGTCCACCACCGGCAGACCGGCAAAGGCCTTGGGCAGAAATTGCAGCAGCAGGTACTTGAACACGGTGATGAGGTTAGACACGATAACGAACAGTCCGCCCTCCCGCACCCATTTGGCCGCAGCCGGATGCTTTTGGGCAAAGATATTCCAGAAATTCACGGTCGTTCCTCCTTCTCAGCCCTGACGCAGCCGCTTTTTCAGCTGGGCGTTCAGGATGGCGTTC
Organism: Faecalibacterium sp.; assembly: GCF_052358865.1. Lineage (NCBI taxonomy): Bacteria > Bacillati > Bacillota > Clostridia > Eubacteriales > Oscillospiraceae > Faecalibacterium > Faecalibacterium sp. Next base: position 10,136 of record NZ_DAWCVJ010000053.1, on the reverse strand, counting down.
TTGATAAATTCGTAGATGACCCGGACGATGCCCACCAGCCAGAAGCCCTTCAGCTCCCAGACGAGGCCATCCACCATCCCCATGCTGACCATGCCGTTGGTCATCTTGGCCAGCGCACGGAGGGGCATATTGTACTGGAAGACGGTGTTCAGGTCGGGCTTGCCCTTTGCAAAGCTGGCGTCGAGACGGCTGCGCAGCACCTTCTGGGCCAGCCAGCCCAGCGGGCTGCGGCCATGATCCATCTCGCCCAGCGTCATGTTCCGGTCGATGCGGACGACGTCCTCCGGGATGGGATGGCCCAGCAGGGCCTCGAACTCGGCATCGGTCACATAGGTGATCTGACCGGAGACGTAGTGGGTCAGGCTCAGGCCCGCGTAGGGGTCAGGGGCATTGGTGCCCTTGACGGTGATGTCTGCCGTCAGGCGGATGTCCACGCTGGACGCGCCCACCCGGAGCTGGTAGCTGCCGCCCTCGACCTCCCATGCGTTGGTCTTGACGTTCCAGTAGCGGAACGCCTTATCGTCCAGCGCGATGGCCACGGTCTTGCTCTCGCCGGGGGCGAGAGAGACCTTTGCAAAGCCCTTCAGCTCCTGCTCGGGGCGGAAGACCTTCGCATCCGGCTTTGCAACGTAGAGCTGGACGATCTCGGCACCGGCGGCGCTGCCGGTGTTGGTGACGGTAAGGGTCACACCCGTTTCGTCGGCCTTGAGGCCGCTGTATTCAAAGGTGGTGTAGCTCAGGCCGTAGCCGAAGGGGAAGGCAGGCTTCACACCGGCGGTCTGATAGTAGCGGTAGCCCACATACAGGCCCTCGCGGTACTCCACGTTCCGGCCCTCGCCGCCGAAGTTTGCCTTGGCGGGGGTGTCGTCGTGGGCCTTTGCCCACGTCTGGGACAGCTTGCCGCAGGGGCAGAGCTTTCCGGTGAGGATGTCCGCTGCCGCACCGGCACCCGCCTGTCCGCCCAGTGCGCCGTAGACCAGCGCCTTGCACCGGCCCACCCACGGGGTCTCCACCGGCGCACCGGCGCTCAGCAGGACGACGACATTCGGGTTGACGGCGGCCACTGCGTCCAGAAGCTGCTGCTGGTTCTCGGCCAGCGCCATATCAGCGCGGTCAAGGCCCTCGCTCTCCCGCAGCTCATCGAGGCCGAGGCAGAGCAGGACGGTGTCGGCCTGCTTTGCGAGGGAGACGGCCTCCTCCTGCTTTTTGGGGTCTGCGGCTCCCTGACGGTCGAAGCCGGAGGCGTAGCCCACGAAGGAGATGCCGCTGTCGTCGGCTTTGATGCAGTCCAGCAGAGCATCTACCTGAAGCGCATTGACGGCGCTGGAGCCTGCGCCCTGATAGCGGGGCGTCTGGGCAAAGTCGCCGATGACGGCCAGCTTTTCGCCCGCCTTCAGGGGCAGGATGCCGTCCTCGTTCTTGAGCAGGACGATGCTCTCGGCGGCGGCGCGGCGGGCCAGTGCGTGGTGGGCAGCCGCGTCAAAGGTGCGGGGGGCTTTCTCCACTGCCGCGTGGGTGGAGAACACCAGCTCCAGCAGCTCGTCGAGGCGGGCGTCGAGGTCGGCCTCGGTAACTTTGCCGTTCTTCACGGCCTTCATCAGCTCCCGGATGGAGTCGCCGCCGGGGCAGGGCATCTCGAGGGTGGAGCCGTTCTTCACGCCGAGGGCGTGGTCATTGGAGCCGCCCCAGTCGGTGACGACCGCCCCGTCGAAGCCCCAATCCTTCCGCAGGATGTCCTGCAGGAGATGGGCGTTCTCGTTGGCGTAGGTGCCGTTGATGAGGTTGTAGGAGGTCATGATGGTCTTGGGCCGGGCCTCCTTGACCACGATCTCGAAGCCGGTCAGGTACAGCTCCCGCAGGGTGCGCTCGTCCACCACCGAGTCGGAGGCCATCCGGCGCAGCTCCTGACTGTTGACCGCGAAGTGCTTGGGGCAGGCCGCGATGCCTTTTTTCTGGATGCCCCGCACATAGGCCGCAGCCATTTTGCCCGCAAGGATGGGGTCCTCCGAAAAATACTCGAAGTCACGGCCGCAAAGGGGGCTGCGCTGGATGTTCAGGCCGGGGCCAAGGAGGACAGCCACCTCCTGTGCGGCGGCCTCCTCGCCCATCGCCTCGCCCACGGCCTCGCCGAGGGCCTCGTCCCAGCTGCACGCCGTGGCGGAGGAGGTCGGGAAGCAGGTGGCCGGGACGCTGGGGTTCAGGCCCAGATGGTCGGCCGCCCCCGCCTGCTTGCGGACGCCGTTTGGGCCGTCCGACAGGGTAATGGACGGGATGCCCTTGCCGGGCAGGGCACGGGTGGTGAAGACCGTCTCGCCCGAGAGCAGGGCACATTTCTGTTCTAGGTTCAGTTTCCGGATGATGTCAGTGTGCTTCATCGCATTTTCCTCATTGATCCCTGAGCGGGGCAAAGGCCCGCTGTTCGCTGCAGCGGGCCTTTGCCATCGGTTTTGTTCAGGTGCTGCACGGAGAGTGCTTACGTCTTAGACTTCTTCCTCTTCCTTGCGCTTTTTGTAGTTCTTGATGGCGGTGTACTCCAGACCCACGATGAGCAGTGCGGCGACGACGTCTGCACCGATCAGGACGATCTTCCACTTTGCCATACCGGGGTTCAGGTTCTCCTCATCGTAAGCGCGGCTGTTGACCACGGTGTAGAGGATGTTCTTGGCAGCGGTGCGCATGGCCTGCTTGCTGCTGTTGGTCAGGACGGTCACGTTGTTGTAATCGTTGCCCGTGGTGCAGAGCATCAGGTCGCCGCCATTGCGGACAGCCTGATCGGCGGTCATGTAGCCGTAGACGCCGAAGTAGTCGGTCTCGACGAAGCCGAGGAAGCCCCACTCGCCGCGCAGGACGTTCTGCAGCAGCTCAGAGCAGCCGCCGGCCCAGCGATTGCCGATGTAGTTGAAAGAGGACATGACTGCGTGGCAGTCTGCATCCTTGACCGACATTTCGAAGGGCTTGAGGTAGATCTCACGGATGGCCTGCTCGTTGGACCAGGTGGCCGCCATGCAGTTGCGGTTGCCCTCCTGATCGTTCAGAGCAAAGTGCTTCATGTAAGCGTAGACGCCGTGCTCCTGTGCACCTGCGATGGCGCTTGCGGCCATTGCGCCGGACAGGACGCCGTCCTCCGAGTAATACTCGAAGTTGCGGCCGGAGAATGCGGTGCGGTGGATGTTCATGGCCGGGCCGTACCAGCCGGAGGTGTTCATCTCGTTGGCCATCTTGCCGATGCTGTCGCCGAAGTCATGGGCCAGATCCTTGCTCCAGGTCATGCCGATGAGGGTAGCAGCCGGGAAGCCGACCGAGCCGACGCCGGTGAAGTTGTTGTTGATGGAGGCGGGACCGTCGCAGTCGTTGGTGCGCACCTTGCCGACGCTGTCCACCGCTGCGGTCTGATAGCCGCCGAAGCCGATGGTCTGCTGCAGGTCGTCGATGCTCATCTCGTCCAGCAGGTCATCCCACTTGGAGTCGTTGTAATCCACGCCGCGCAGGTCAGCCAGCTTGAGGCCGTTCTTTGCGCCGGTGGTAATGTCCTCTGCGTTGGGGTCCTCGTCCTTCTCGTAGCCGGACTCGGTGTAGGTGAAGCAGTTCTCGAAGCCAGCCTTGACCTCGTCGCTCATCTCGTAGGTGGCAGGAGCGGCAGTGGCCTCATCGTAGTTTGCGAAGCCGTCTGCACGGGACAGATAGGTGATCTCGCCCTCAGCGAAATCGAACTGGTTGGTGGCCACGACCTCATCGCTCTCGCGCTTGTTGGACTCGTTGTAGACGATGTCCGAAGCGAAGGTGCAGGTCTTGGAATCCAGAGCGGTGTGGGAGTCTGCATTGGTGCTGATGACGTAATCGCCAGCCTCCAGCACATAGCAGCCGTTGTTCTGGTAATCGTAGGAAGCCAGATCCTCAACAGGGATGGTGAAGTCGATGGTCTCGCTCTCGCCGGGAGCCAGCTCGTCGGTCTTGGCGAAGTCCAGCAGGTTTGCGGAGGCCTTCTCGATGCCGCCGTTGGTATACGGAGGATCGCTGTAGATCTCGACAACATCCTTGCCGGCAACAGAGCCGGTGTTGGTGACAGTGACGGAGAACTTCAGGTCTGCGCCATCGTTGGTGATGTCGCTCATCTTCTGGGTGAAGGTGGTGTAGCTCAGGCCGTAGCCGAAGGGATAGACCACTTCCTTGTCGTAGTCGATGAGGCCCTCATCGGCAGCCGTCTCATAGAACTTGTAGCCGACGTAGATGCCCTCGACGTAGTTGACGAAGGAGGGAGTGGTGCCCTCGGGGTCGAACATACTTGCATTGGAGTTGAACTCGGAAGCGTTGGTGTACTTGAAGTCGCCGAAGTTGTTCCACCACGGAGAGGCGGTCAGGTCGGTGACATAGGTATCTGCGGTGCGGCCGGAGGGGTTGACCTCACCGGCGACCACGCGGCCAAAGCCCTCAAAGCCGGACTGGCCGGTGCCGGGGCAGAGCAGAACGCCCTTGATCTGGGGGTAATCCTTGACCCAGCCCATCTCAAATGCGTTTGCGCCGTTGTAGACGACGATGACGTTGTCGAAGTTGGAAGTGACCAGATCGATCAGCTCTTCCTCGCGGTTGGACAACTGCAGGAAGTGGTCGCCCGCATCCCAGTCGTTGCCCTCGTTCAGGGTGTCGTCATAAGAGCCGTTGTAGTAGCCAGCGCCGTGCTGAGAGCCGCGGTAGTCTGCCACACGACGGACCCAGCTGCCGTCCACGACAGCAGCCATATCGGTGGGAAGGTCTGCGCCCTCGCCGCCGACGCGGGTGATGACCACCATGGCGGTGTCAGAGTATTCCTTGGCGTTTGCCATCATCTCGTCGGTGTACAGGCTGACGTTCGGCTCGGGCAGGGTCCAGTCCTGCTGTGCCATGCCGACGCTGGGACGGGTAGCGCAGTAGTCGGTGTAGAACTTGCTCAGCTCGTCGTTGGTCTCGATGCCCGCATCGTGCAGGCCGGTGAGCAGGTCGGTGACGGGATAGGCGTCGTTCAGTGCGCCGGAGCCGGTGCCGCCGTAGCAGGGGCTGGTGGAGGCCCAGCCAAAGACGTTCAGCTTAGAGCCGGAGGCCACAGGCAGGATATTGTCATCGTTCTGTGCCAGAACGATGCCCTCCTGCGTGATCTCGTTCACCAGCTCGGTCGCCTCTGCGGAGGTCTCCTCGCTGATGGAGCCTTCACCGGAGACCAGATCCAGCATGGTGGACATGGGGCCGGTGCAGATGAGGTTGACAACGATGACCAGTGCCAGCAGAATGGCGACACCAGACTGCGCACGGACCATCTTCTTCTTGGCTTTCGGCAGCTTCTTGGCCGCAAACATCGCAACGAGTGCGACCACGACCACGACGCCGAAGGCGATCAGGTAGTTCTGGATGTTGGAAACTACCTGCATTACATCATCCATATTGACGGACAACATAATTCTTCCTCCTTATTCTGAATTCATATTTCCCGGGCACAGCTCCCGGACTGTCGGCATCCATTATAAAGGAATTCAATGAAAATTTACAAAGATTTTCACAACCTGTCATTTCCGAGGCATATTTTGCAGAAGTTTCATTTTGGTTTCAAATTTTATTGTGCTTATCCACAAATACAGACCCAGCTTTATTGTGCAAAACAGAAAAAACCTCTCCGGCATTGCGAAGCAATGACGGAGAGGTTTTTCTTTATTCCGGGATCGGCAGCAGGATCCGCAGCGTGAACCAGCCGTCGGCCCAGTGAAGGGTCATGGTGCCGTCGTGGTCCTGCGCTGCCGCCTGCACGCCCCGCAGGTCGTAGCCGCCGTGGGTGTTGTGGCGGGGCAGGCCGTCTGCGCCCAGTTCCACGGGCTGGGCGCAGTAATTCTCGAAGCGGAGCATCACACAGCCGCTCTGGTCATAGACGGCCACCCGCAGCAGCCGCTTTTCGGGGTCCGGCTCTGCCGTGACACACTCGATGGCGTTGTCCAGCGGCGCGCCCACGAGGGTGCACAGCTCCCGGGTCGTCAGGAACCCCAGCTTGCTGCCATCGGCCACGCTGGTCATGTTGATGCCCCGCTGCTGGCAGTCCATGCTCTTTGCGGTGAGCAGGGTGTCCAGCACCGGATTGCCGGTCTTGTTCTCGGCCTCATACCGGCGGATGCCGCTTTCCATCCGGGCCAGCGCGGCGTCCTGCTTGGCCCGGTCGCGCTCGGCACGGATGTCTGCGATCTGAATTTTCAACTCATGGTAGCGGCTGTTGATGAGCCGGATGCCCTCTTTGCTTCGCTTGTACTGCTCATACTGGCGGTGGAGCACCTCGTCCATCGCCGCAAGCTCGCTGTGGAGGGCCGCTTCCCGCAGCTGCTCGTGCTGGACGGTCAGGATGAGGACGCCGCAGATGTCCACCAGCGTGCGGATGTAGTAGACGCTCATGTCCACCTCGCGGTCGCCCAAGAACAGCAGGTTGCTCACCGCAAAGACCATCGCCGCCATGACGACGGCCACGAGGGCCGCTTTTCCGCTGATGACGATGCGGCCCTTGGGGCTGGCGTGCTTGTGCTCCAGCAGCCAGATGCAGCCAAAGACCCCGCTGTAGACCACCGCCAGCAGCGCCAGCGACAGGCCATCGGCCCCGCTGCGCTGGGGCCAGAGGAAACAGTGCAGCTGCCACTCGGCGCTGGCGGCCAGCTCGGCCAGAACAAAGGCCCGGGCGCAGACATACCCGGCCTCCAGCAGCGAGATGGTGCGGGTGAGCCAGAGGTAGAGGTACTGCATCGCCACCGCCGCCGCCATGCAGGGGATCCACCACGCCAGCGGGACGCTGCCCGTGGCCTGCAAAAAAGCGCAGAGGACCAGCGCCCACGCCGCGCTGACGGCGAAGGTGGCCTTCGGGCCGAAGCGGCGACCCAGCGGCAGGGCGTAGATGCCCACGGCCAGACACTCGGCCAGCGCCGTGTAGAGGCGCGGGATATTGGGCAGCGCCGTCATGCGCCTCCACCTCCGATGTGGTCGGCCAGCGCTGCGAGAAAAGCCTTCCGCCGGGGCCGGCTCAGCTGCAATTCATAAGGTCCTACCTGCACCATCCCCTGCTGCACCCCCTTCACCTGCGCCAGATTGACGAGGTAGCCGCTGTTGCAGCGGGCAAAGGGCCGCTCAGCCAGCTTCTCCTCGAAGGCTTTCAGGGTGCCCGCCGCCGCGAAGTCCCCCTCCTCGGTGTAGAAGTGGACGCGGTGGCCCTCGCTTTCCAGATAATAGATGAGGGAGGAGTCCAGCCGCCGAAGCCCGCCCTCCACCGGCAGAGCCAGATAGTGCCGCACCCGGCGGCGCAGCTGCTCCTCCACCTTCCGGAGCTGCTGCGAAAAGGCAAAGTAGGGCACCGGTTTGAGCACATAGTCCAGCGCACCCACCGCGTACCCGCCGATGGCGTACTGGGCCATATTCGTGATGAAGACGATGATGACGTCCTTGTCCAGCTCCCGCACCCGCCGGGCCGTCTCCATCCCGTCCAGATGCTTCATCTCCACGTCCAGAAACAGGACATCGTACACCGGGCGGTAATCATCCAGCAGCTCCATCCCGTCGGCGAACTCCGTCACAGCAAACTCGGTGCCATACTGCCGGGTGTGCCGCTGCACATAGCCTTGCAGCTGCGCCCGCACCTCTGCCTCGTCCTCCACCAGAGCGATGCGTATCATTGCCGCACCTCCTTTTTCCGCAATTTCTCTGGTTTTTATTGTAACACGAAACCGGGCCGGTGGCAAATGGGAAGGCCCTTTTTCTGCCGTGTTCCCCGGTCTAACAGCTAAACACAAAAGCAGCAGCCTCACTCTGCGTTCGGTGAGGCTGCTGCTTTGTTCTTTCAGGAAAGATCTCAGTTCGTCTTGACGGCCACGAGGATGCGGATCTTCTTTCCGCCTGCGCAGCCGAAGTTGTCGTACCAGCCGATGAGCTTGTAGTCCTCGGTGTTGACCTTGGGCAGCGAGGTGGCGAAATACTGGCCGTTCGACCACAGATAGACCTGCATATCGTCGGCGGTCTCATACCGCTTGTCCCCGCTCATGACCGAAGCCGCGCCCAGTCTGTCGATGACCACCGGCGAGAGCTGGAGCATCCGGTTGATGGCCTTGCCGTCGGCAGAGCGGCCGATGGCGATGCCGCCCGCCACGATGGGATACTTAGTGGAGGTGCTGTAGGCTACCTGCTTGCCGCCGGTGTAGCAGACGTAGGTGGCTCCCTCACCCAGATAGTTGAGGAAATCGCCCAGCGTGCCGCCCACACTGTCGCCGGTGCGGCGGAGCACATAGCTGAAGAGCTGGTCCGTCTTGCCGGTGAGGGTGTTCCAAGTAGAGCTGACGATGCTGCCGTCGATGAGGCCGTAGAGCACATCGCTGGTGCTGGGCACCAGAATGTTCTTCACGTCCTGAAAGGTCTCCTCGTCGGTCTTCTTCACCGTGGTGGTGGTCGTTGTCGTCGTGGGGAGGCCTGCGGCCTCCTTTGCGGCGTCCTGCGCCTTCTCGCTGATCTTCTTGTCGATCTTCTTGGCGGCTTCGTCCGTCAGGCGGCGGACGGAATCCAGCGCGGCATACTCCCACAGGTCGCCGGTCACATCGTTGAGGATGACCCGGTCGATCTCACCGGCGGCGTTGGTGGTGTAGTAGCGGACGTCGTTCTCACTCAGCGTTACCCCCGATAGGCGGCTGGGGCGAACTGCCCCAGCCACACCCTCCGACGTCGTATCAAGGATCTGCACGTTGTCTGCAAACGGGGTGTCGCCCAGTGCGGTGCCGTCGGCGCGGATGGTGCCGCTGACCGGGCGGGGCGAGATGGACTTAACGCTCTCGCCGCCCTCGTCCACGCGGACCTCCACCAGCTTGCCCGCCGGGAAATTGAGCTTATTGTTTACGTTGACGGTGCGGGCCGTGCCGTCGGTGCACATGATGGAGACGGCCTGCTGCACCTCGGCGCTGTTGGTCTCCACGAGGGTGCGGGATGAGGACTGCACCACGCCGTAAAAGACGGCGTCGGCCTCGTCCCCGGTAAGGACGGAGACTGCGGCGTCGTTCATGCCCAGCAGCAGCGTGACCACCTGACCCACGCCGCCGCCGGACAGGGAGGAGAGCTGGTAGGCCACGGAGGGCGAGGCGATGGTGTAGCTGACCCCGGCCACAGTCACAGAGGTCGGGGCGCTGGCCGAGGGCGAGACCGCCGTCACACGGCCTGCGGCACGCTTATTGTAGATCCACAGGGTACGGGCGCTCTCATTATAATAGTAGACATCATAGGGCGAGAGGGCCGCAGAGGTGGTGACTTCGTCGTTGCGGTAGATGGCCGCCGGGGCAAAGGGCAGGGCCGTGGCCGCATCGGCCACGAAGGGGCCTTTGACGTTGTCCAGCAGGACGGAGGAGATGTCCACCTGACCGTTGCTCACCGCAAAGCCCAGCGTGGAGGCGTAGACCTGACCGCTGCCGTTCATGGCCGTGAGGGCATTGTAGAAGAGCACGGTACCCTGCTCGAGGGTCAGCACCTCGCCCTGACGGGCGCTGATGTCATTGCGCAGGCCCAGTGCGCTTGCCTTATTGAGCTGGGCAGAGGGGAAGGCGCCGCCGAGGCTCGCCACATCGTAGCCCAGCAGGCGGAGGGCCATGGTGCAGGCTTCCTCCAGCGTAACGGCATTGTCCGGGCGGAAGCTGCCATCGGAGTAGCCGGTCATCCAGCCGTTCTGGACGGCAGTGCGGATGTAGACGGCGTAGGGCGAATCGCTGTCCACATCGCTGTACAGACGGCCGGTGCGGCCCTGTGCTGCGGCGGTGTCGCGGTAGGCCGAGAAAGCCGTCAGGAGACGGGCCGCCTGCCCACGGGTGAGGGACGCGCCCAGAGAAGCAGACTGCTCGGCGGTCAGACCATCCAGCGCCGTCGCCGTCTGGACTGCCGCGTTGGAGCCGACCGCCGAGGCGGGCAGCACCAGCATGGAAACCGCCACGCAGACGGCCAGCAGGAATGCGAGGAATCTTTTTTTCATGGTAAACTCCTTATAAGTATAAACCTCTCAGTCTCGCATTCGCTCGACAGCTCCCCTACCGAGGGGAGCCTCTGGCGAAGAGAGGAAGCTTTCCGGAATGCCAAGGCCTCTCCTCGATAGGAGAGGTGGCAGCGCGTCAGCGCTGACG
>NZ_DAWCVJ010000052.1:0-17494 GCF_052358865.1 Faecalibacterium sp. | reverse complement strand
CGGTTGATCTCGTTGTAGCCGGGGTCCATCACGAGAAAGACCAGTTCAAAGGGCCCATCGCTGTGGCGCTGCAGCTCCTGCATGAGCTTTGCCATCAGCATCGAGTCCTTGCCGCCTGAGATGCAGACGGCGATCTTGTCCCCGGCCTTGATGAGCTCGTAGCGTTTGACCGCCACAATGAAGGGGGTCCACAGCTCCTTGCGGTATTTTTTGATGATGCTTCGCTCGATGAGCTGGTAGGGTTCCATTTCGCGTTTCATGGGTCTCTGTCCTTTCCGTTATTGCGGCCGGGTCAGCCGGGTATAGCAGGCGTCGAAAGCGTGGAGAAAGCCGTTCAGTTCCTCCTGCGTGGTCAAGTGGCTCAGGCTGATGCGCCACGAGGAGAGGGCGTTCCGCCGGTCGCGGCTGACGGCGAACACAGCCCGGGAGGGCAGACCGTCCGACGAGCAGGCCGATTTGACCGACACGCAGACGCCCTCGGCGTCCAGCTCCCGCTGAAATACGGTGCCCTTGACATTCTCGACGCTCAGATTCAAGATGTGGGGGATCGCGTTCTCCGGGCTGTTGATGTGCACCTTCGGGTACTTGCTGAAGGCGTCGCGGAGGAAGGCATTCGCTTCCTTTACCCGGGCGGTACGCGCGGGCAGCTCCCCAACGGCGGCTTCCAGCGCCGTTTCCATCGAGGCCGCCAAGGCCACGGCAGGCGTGCCGCTGCGGTAGATAGTGGTGCTCTCGCCGCCGTGGATGAGCGGCGAGAGGGCAAGCTTTCGCCGTTTGAGCAGTAGGCCGATGCCGTTCAGACCGTAGAACTTATGGGCCGTCAGGCTCATGGTGTCCACCCCCTCAAAGGAGACGGGGATCTTGCCCACGGCCTGTGTGACATCTACGTGTAAGTGACAGTTGGGCCATGCCTGCAAGAGTTCTGAAATTTCTTTTACGGGCTGCACGACGCCCAGCTCACTGTCCACCAATGTCATCGCCACCGCGATGGTGTCGGGACGGAGAAGCTCTTTCAGATGCCCGAGGTCGATGGTCCCGTCCCGCCGGATGTCCACCAGATCGATCTCATAGCCCTGCTCCTGCAATGCGGTCAGGGTGCCGCTGACGGACGAGTGCTCCAGCGGGGTAGAGATGATGTGCCTGCCCGCATGGCGGGAGAGCTTCGCCAGACCCTTGAGGGCGAAGTTGTTGGCCTCGCTGGCCCCGGAGGTGTAGATGACCTCTGCGGGCTGTGCGCCCAAAAGCCCCGCGATGTTCTGGGTGGCGTGGTCGATGACCAGCTTGGCCTCCCGCCCGGCCTGATGGCGGGAATTCGCATTGCCGGGGCAGCTGCGCTCCACTTCACAAAAGCGCTCCAGCACCCCGGGGGAGGCGGGGGTGTTGGCGGAGTAGTCGAGATATATCATAAGCGTCCTTTTATAATAGTATGGCTGTTGTTGTTTCGGCTGCCGCCGCCGGCCCTGCGACCAACTGCGGCAATAGGTTATATTATAGTGTGGAATGCGGCATATTTCAAGGCCGTCAGCCCGCAGCTGACAGAAAATCACCGCAAAATACAGGAAAAAGGTTGTCAGTGTCCGGCGTTTATGCTATACTATGCCGAAGAATGAGAGGAAGGGGGAGAGCAGGATGCGGAAAAAGAGTCTGTCTTTTGTATGCGTCGGTTGTATCTTCCGTTTCCGATTTCGTCCCGAGATCTGAGGCATTGCCGCTTTCCTGCGGTAGTGCCTCTTTTTTTGGGCCTGCAAGTAGAAGGAGGAAATCATGAGTCAGAATATCGATTATTCCAAGGGCATTTATGATGCCCGCCAGCTGGGCGGGGGCCGGATGCTCATCCTTGGCATCCAGCATATGTTCGCCATGTTCGGCGCCACCGTTCTGGTGCCCCTGCTCACCGGTCTGAGCGTCTCCACCACCCTGCTCTGCGCAGGTCTGGGCACCCTGCTGTTCCACTTCATCACCAAGCGCAAGGTCCCGGCCTTCCTCGGCTCGTCCTTCGCGTATCTGGGCGGCTTCTCCATCGTGGCCCCCATGCTGGCCGACGCCGACGGCAACCTGACCGTTGCCAACACCCAGATGCTGCCCTATGCCTGCGCAGGCGTGGCGTTCTCGGGTCTGGTCTATCTGGTCGTCAGTCTGCTCATCTCCACCTTCGGCATCCGGCGCATCATGCGCTTCTTCCCGCCGGTGGTCACTGGCCCCATCATCATCGCCATCGGCCTGATCCTGGCCCCCTCGGCCATCAACAACTGTCAGGCAAACTGGCTGCTGGCCTTCGTGGCACTGGGCACGGTCATCGTCTGCAACATCTGGGGCAAGGGCATGGTCAAGATCCTGCCCATCCTCATCGGCGTGCTGGTCTCCTACGCGGTGGCCCTCGTGACCGGTGCAGTGGATTTTGAGCGCATCGCCTCCGCTGCATGGTTCGGCATCCCCCTCCACAAGGAGGCAATGGGCCTCTTCGCCATCGACGGCAGCCCCGAGTTCATCAGCGCCCTCTTCACCATCATCCCCATCGCCCTTGCGACCATGATGGAGCACGTCGGCGACATTGCAGCCATCAGTGCTACCGTCGGCCACAACTACATCAATGACCCCGGTCTGAACCGTACCCTGATGGGCGACGGCCTCGCCACCGCGCTGGCTGGCCTGCTGGGCGGCCCGGCCAACACCACCTACGGTGAGAACACCGGCGTTCTGGCTCTGAGCAAGATCTACGACCCCCTCGTCATCCGCATTGCCGCTGTGCTGGCCATCATCCTGAGCTTCAGCCCCAAGTTTGAGGCCGTCATCAACACCATCCCCACCGGCATCATCGGCGGCATCAGCTTCGTGCTCTACGGCATGATCTCCGCCATCGGTGTCCGCAATGTGGTCGAGAACCGGGTGGACTTCACCAACAGCCGAAACCTCATCATCGCCGCTGTCATTCTGGTGTCTGCGCTGGGCTTCAACTCGGTGGGCGGCCTGACCTTCGCGGTCGCTGGTGTGTCGGTCAACCTGTCCGGTCTGGCCATCGCCGCCATCGTGGGCATCCTGCTCAACGCCATCCTCCCCGGCAATGACTACGAGTTCGACTCTGCCGACGGTGCCGACGCTCCTTCCAGCGGCAACCTGCAGGTCTGAGGCAGGCAGAAAAAGCCCTTCTTCGGCAGAAGTGACATCTTTTATGTTCGTTTTTTGGACAAAGTGTGAGACTTTTATTAACTAAGAATAATTCTTAGAATCAGCCTTGACTAACTAGGAATTATTCGCTATAATAGACTCAGAAACAAGGCCTGCTGTACCAGAGCAGGCCACCCAATAACAACAAACAAAAATGGAGGATAAATCTTATGAAGAAGTACGTTTGCACCGTCTGTGGTTACATCGCTGAGGGCAGCATCCCCGAGCAGTGCCCTGTCTGCAAGGCTCCCGCTTCCGCTTTCGTCGAGAAGACCGGCAACACCTACGTCACCGAGCACGTCGTGGGCATCGGCAAGGCTGAGGGCGTTCCTCAGGAGATCGTCGATGGCCTGCGCGCCAACTTCGAGGGCGAGTGCAGCGAGGTCGGCATGTATCTGGCAATGGCTCGTGTGGCTGAGCGTGAGGGCTATCCCGAGATCGCTGAGGCATACAAGCGCTACGCCTACGAGGAGGCCGATCACGCTTCCCGTTTCGCCGAGCTGCTGGGTGAGGTCGTCACCGACAGCACCAAGAAGAACCTGATGATGCGTGCAGAGGCCGAGTGCGGTGCCTGCTCCGGCAAGATGGACCTCGCCAAGAAGGCTAAGGCTCTGAACCTCGACGCCATCCACGACACCGTCCACGAGATGGCAAAGGATGAGGCCCGTCACGGCCGCGGCTTCGAGGGCCTGCTGAAGCGCTACTTCAACACCGAAGTCTGAGCAAGGGTACTCCAGTCATTGTGATACGCCGCCCCGGCGTGCAGTTTACAGCTGCCGCCGGGGCGGCTTTTTGCATTTATTTTCCGGCTGTGTTATACTCTCTCTATCTCGACTTGGGGAAGAGGGAAGGATAAAAAATATGGAACAGCAACAATCGCTCCGCTATCGTCTGCTGGACGAGCTGCGGGGGCTTGACCTCATCAGCATGATGCTCTATCACGGGATGTGGGATGTGGTCTTTCTCTTTGGCATCCCGCAGAAGTGGTACATCGGGCGTCCGGGCTTTCTGTGGCAGCAGAGCATCTGCTGGGTCTTCATCCTGCTTTCGGGCTTCTGCCTGCCGCTGGGGCATCATCCGTTCCGGCGGGGAGCTGTCGTATTCGGGGCTGGTGCGATGGTCACGGCGGTCACGCTGCTCTTCCTGCCGGAGGACGTGGTGTGGTTCGGTGTGCTGACGCTGCTGGGTTCGGCGATGCTCCTCACGGCAGTGCTGGACGGCCTGCTGCGCCGCATCCCGCCCGCTGTGGGTGTGGTGGTCAGCGCAGCGCTCTTCTGGGTGACATATCCCACGATGAGAGGCTTCTGGAACCTGCCCGGCGGGCGGCTGGCTCTGCCGCAGGCCCTCTATGCCAATGGTCTGACAGCCTATCTCGGCTTCATGCCGAAGGACTTTTTCTCCACCGACTATTTCCCGCTGCTGCCGTGGCTGTTTTTGTTCTGGGTGGGGTACTTTCTCCATCAGCTGGTGGGCCGTGCGGGGATGGAGCCTCTGCGCCGGTCAGTCTGCCCGCCGCTGGGCTGGATGGGGCGTCACTCGCTGGTGCTCTACCTGCTCCACCAGCCGGTCATCCTCGGCGTGCTGACGGTGGCATTCCGGCTGATGAGGGCAGCGTAAAGAACCAAAAAAGTTAGCACGCTCGACCGCTTGACAAAGCGGGGCTGCTGTGGTACTCTATGAATGGTTAGAGAAACCTAACCTGTGAAGTGCGTCTGAACCTGCATCTGACGCATTTTTACAGGACAGAAAGTTAGAAATAGCTAACCTAATAAAGCAAAAGTGAGGCTGAACATTATGAGCAAAGTAGCAATCGTATTCTGGAGCGCAACGGGCAATACCGAGACTATGGCAAACTGCATCGCTGAGGGTGCAGGCACTGCCGCCGCCATCGTGCCCTGTGCCGAGATGGACGCAGCAAAGCTGGGCGAGTATGACGTGGTGGCATTCGGCTGCCCGGCAATGGGCGCAGAGCAGCTGGAGGAGAGCGAGTTCGAGCCGATGTTCGCAGGCCTCGAGGGCTCTCTGAACGGCAAGAAGGTGGCTCTGTTCGGCTCCTACGGCTGGGGCGACGGCCAGTGGATGCGCGATTGGTGTGAGCGCGTCAAGGAGGACGGCGCACAGCTGTTCAGCGAAGAGGGCCTCATCTGCAATGAGACTCCTGACGACGACACGCAGGCTGCATGCCGCAAGCTGGGCGCTGATCTGGCCAACTGGTAAAAAATAACACCGATACATCCTGCATAACGCTTTGTCCTTGGGGCAACCTAGGGACAAAGAGGTGATGAACAAATGGAAAACACAGGTGTTCGCTGTGATGTCTGCGAGTGCCGTCACAACGTGGAAAGCTGCAAATGTGATCTGCCGCAGATCACGGTGACGGAGCGCTGCACCTGCTCTTCGCAGCAGGTGGACATCCCGCACTATTGCCAGAGCTACGAGAAAAAGTAACCTCTGCGCATAAAAAAGACCTCTGCCCGGCAAAGCCGTCGGGCAGAGGTCTTTTGCTGTCAGTGGATGGTGACGCCGAAGGTGGGAAGGCTGCGCAGCAGGCTGCCTACACTGTGCATCTGGTAGGTGCCGAGGCCCAGAAGGCTGGCAGCCTTGATGTTATCGGCACGGTCATCGATGAAGATACACTCGTCGGCTTTCAGCTGGTATTTGTCCAGCAGCGCCTGATAGATGCGGGGGTCGGGCTTGTTGATCTTCACCTCGCAGGAGGCTACGCCGCCGTCGAAGAGACCCTTGAAGTCCCGCTCCATCAGCAGGGCAAGCACATCCTCGGGAATGTTGCTCAGGTAGTAGACGCAGTAGCCATGCTGCTTGAGCTGCTCGACAAGGGTCTGCATCCGGCGGCGGGGGCGGAGGATATGCATCCAGTCGTCCAGAACGCCCTGTACCTCAAAGGCGCGGCCTGCCTTTTTGGCCCGGTCGAGCATCCGGAGGTTCGCTTCGCCGCGGGTGATCCTGCCGGCATCCAGCAGCTGCCATTCCTCACTGCCGAAGGTCAGGGCAAAGACTTCGTCCTCCACCTCGTGGTTCCCGAACAGATCGACCAGATACTCGTAAGGGTCGAAATCCACCATGACGCCGCCGAAATCGAATACGATATTTTTATACATCCGTTATCCCTCTTAAAAAGTTGAAATTCACTGTGCCCAGTATAGCACATCCGGGGCAGGTTTTTCCAGCCCTTTTGCATTCTGATCTCCGCTCCGGCATAGGATGAAGGGAAAAGGGGGGCGGGGGATCTATGACCTTTCGGGAACTTTGCACCAAGGAGGTCGTCCAGCTGAAGGATGGGGCCTGCCTTGGCCGGGTGGATGATCTGGAACTGGACGAGGCTTCGGCCCGCATCGAGAGCCTGCTTTTGCTGGGACGCCCCCGGCTGTTCGGGCTTCTGGGACGGGATGAGACGCTGACCATCCCATGGGCGGACATCGAGCGCATCGGGTTGGACGCCATCCTTGTGCGGACCGACATCCCGGCGGCACCACCCTCCCGCGGAGGACTGCTGGACAAATTACGTCAATGGCTGAACGGATGAAAGTTTTTCAACTGTTTTTTGTCTGTCGGGACTGGATTTTGGAGGAAGGAGGATTATAATAGAAAACCGGACAGAACTTGCTGCCCATAAATGACTAGAAAAACCGCAGAAGTGAAAGGAACTTCTTTATGAAACACCATTCCAAGGCGGCGCCCGTCTGGCTGCACGGGGCGCGGCTTCTCTTTCCGCCCGCAGCCACCCTCCTGTTTCTGGTGCTGACCGAGTGGATCGCCCGGGGCACTCTGAATGCAGACACCTTTTTGCAGTACATCTTCCCCCATGCGGAGGCCTATCTTCTGGCGTGGGGGCTGCTCTTCCTTGTCTGGCTGGCGCTGGACTGGCTTACCCGCTTTGCTCCGCTGGCAACGCTGCTGTCAGCCCTGCTGGGCTGTCTGCCCGCTACGGTGGATTTCTACACCCTTCAGCTGCGGGGTGAGCCGTTCCTTCCGTGGGACTTGGCACAGGTGTCCGAGGCGGCAGGTGTGGCCTCCGCTGCAGGCATCCATGTCCAGACCAGCATGATCCTCTCCGCTGTTCTGGTGCTGGCGCTGACGGTCGGCTCCTTCTTCCTCTACCGGGGACGGCAGAAGCTGCCGTGGGTACGGCGGCTGGCGGGCTTTGCGGCCAGCACGGCGGCAGTCTGCGCCCTCGTCTTCGGCGTGTTTTTGCAGCCTGCCGTTACGCAGGCTCTGGGCATCTTGCCCGACGCATGGATGCAGGACCGCTACTACCGCTACTATGGCGTTGTCACCAGCTTCCTCACCAACCTGACGAATCTGGAGATCGACAAGCCCGAAAGCTACTCGGAAGAAGCCATCGACGCCATCCTCGACGACGTGGAGGCAGGGGAGAAGTATACCACCAGCCCGGCCTACCCCGACTCCTACGCCGCCCAGACCCCGGCAGAGGAGCGGGTGGAGCAGCCCACCATTATCTATGTGATGGATGAGTCCTACTGGGACGTCTCGGAGCTGGAACAGTATGGCTTCCAGTTCGACACCGACGTCTCGGCCAACCTCCACGCGCTCCAGCAGAACAGCGCCTATGGCCGGGTCTACAGCCCCAGCTTCGGCGGCGGCACCTGTGACGTGGAGTTCGAGGCTCTGACCGGCTACTCGGTGTCCTATCTGCCGAACGGCAGCAAGCCCTACCAGCAGCATGTGACAAAGCCCATGTTCGCCCTGCCCAGCTACCTCAAGACGCAGGGCTACCAGACGGCGGCAGTGCACTGCTTCTGGGCCAGATATTGGAGCCGCGATACGGCCTACCCCAACCTCGGGCTGGACGATTTCATCAGCCTTGAGAAGATGCACGGCGTCGAGAAGGTGCGCCGCCACTACTGGACGACGGGCCTCGTCACCGACGACTCGATGGCCGACCAGATCATCGGCCAGTACGAGACGATGAAGGAGAAGTCTGACGCGCCGGTCTTCCTCCACGCCGTCACCATGCAGAACCATACCAATTATAATAAGGACAACTACCCCGACGACCAGCGGGTGAAGGTCACGGAAGCCCCGGCGGGCCTCAAGGCCAGCACCGTGGGTGCGCTGGAAGACTTCGCCACCGGCATCCGGGACGCCGACGCCATGCTGGGAAAACTGACGGAGTACTTCTCGCAGGTGGACGAGCCAGTCATTCTGGTGTTCTGGGGCGACCACTACAACCCCATCGACTCTAACTACGATATCTACACTCGCAGCGGCTATGCCAGCGATTCCAGCGCCGATCCCCGTCTCCACCAGACGACGCTGCTGATGTGGTCGAACTACTCCGACCGCGCGGTCGATCTCGGCACCATCGCCGCCTACGACATCTCGCCGGTGATGATGGAGCTGTTCGGCCTGCGTCAGCCTCTCTACTTCCAGTTCCTTGGCCGCCAGCTCCGCGCCGCCTACCGGGCCAACACCCGGGGCACCATCATGGAAAAGGACGGCACGACCTCGAACGAGCTGACGCCCTTGCAGCAGAAATGGAGCGACGAGCACTGGCTCCTTCAGTATGACCTCATGTTCGGCAAGGGGTATGCACTCGGCCGGATGGGTCTTGAGGAGCTGGCCAAGGACGCAGAGTGACGAAAAAGTGCGTTCCATTTTAGAAAAAAGCACGAAAACCCCTTGCAACAGCGCTTCGTTTGTGCTATTATTACTTAGCATTACACACGCATCACTATGCCCTTTTGTGCTCTTAGGAGTGGAGGGCAGTCCGCCGCCGTCCGATACGGCGGCAGATCACGGTGTGCGGAGGCAAAACAAATTTTGGAGGTAATTTTACTATGGCAGTCGTTTCTATGAAGCAGCTTCTCGAGGCAGGCGTTCACTTTGGTCACCAGACCCGCCGCTGGAACCCCAAGATGGCGAAGTATATCTTCACCGAGCGCAACGGCATCTATATCATCGACCTGCAGAAGACCGTCAAGAAGCTGGACGAGGCTTACAACTACGTGAAGGAAGTTGCAGCTGAGGGCGGCGACATCCTGTTCGTCGGCACCAAGAAGCAGGCTCAGGAGTCCATCCGTGACGAGGCTCTGCGCTGCGGTATGCACTATGTCAACGCTCGCTGGCTGGGCGGTATGCTGACCAACTTCCGCACCATCCGTAAGCGCATCGACCGCATGGCTCAGCTGCAGAACATGAAGGACAACGGCACCTTCGAGCTGCTGCCCAAGAAGGAAGTGGCTAAGCTGGAGCTGGAGATGGAGAAGCTGGACAAGTACCTCGGCGGCGTCAAGAACATGAAGACCCTGCCCAAGGCTATGTTCATCGTCGATCCTCACAAGGAGCGCATCGCTGTTGCTGAGGCCCGCAAGCTGAACATCCCCATCGTTGCTATCGTTGATACCAACTGCAACCCCGACGAGATCGATTACGTCATCCCCGGCAACGACGACGCTATCCGCGCTGTCAAGCTGATCGCTGGCGCTATGGCTGACGCTGTGCTGGAAGGCAAGCAGGGCAATCAGGAGGCCGCTCCCGCTGAGGACGCAGCAAACGCCTGATTTTCCCGATTCTCACAAACCAATCAATAATGTGTAAGGGAGAATACTAAAATGGCTATTACTGCAAAGGACGTTATGGAACTGCGCAAGCAGACCGACTGCGGCATGATGGAGTGCAAGAAGGCTCTGACCGAGGCTGACGGCAACTTCGAGAAGGCTGTCGAGATCCTGCGTGAGCGTGGTCTGGCTACCGCCGCCAAGAAGGCAAGCCGCGTGGCTGCCGAGGGCATGGTCTACGCTGATTACTGCCCCGAGTGCAAGGTCGGCGTCGTCATCGAGGTCAACGCCGAGACCGACTTCGTCGCCAAGAACGACAAGTTCGTTGCCTTCGTCAAGGAGGCCACTAAGGTCATCATGAAGCAGAACCCCGCTGATGTCGAGGCTCTGATGGCATGCAAGACCGAGAGCGGCGAGACCGTCGATGAGGCTCTGAAGAACCTCATCCTGGTCATCAAGGAGAACATCAAGGTCCGCCGTTTCGTCCGTTACGAGGGCGTCTGCTCTGCATACGTCCACGGCGGCGGCACCCACGGCATCTTGGTCAACTTCGAGACCACCAACGGCATCGAGGCTAAGGACGAGTTCGCTGCATACGGCAAGGATGTTGCCATGCAGGTCGCAGCTGCCAACCCCAGCTACGTCGATGAGGCTGCTGTCCCCGCTGAGGTCGTCGCCAAGGAGAAGGAGATCCTCCTCGCTCAGATGGCTAACGACCCCAAGAACGCCAACAAGCCCGACGCTGTCAAGCAGAAGATGATCGAGGGCAAGATCAAGAAGTACTTCAAGGAGAACTGCCTGGTCGATCAGGAGTTCGTCAAGGACGGCGACATGACCGTTGGTCAGTACACTGCCAAGGTCTCGAAGGATCTGGGCGGCGACATCAAGGTCATCAAATTCACCCACTTCGTCAAGGGCGAGGGCCTGGAGAAGCGTTCTGACGACTTCGCTGCTGAAGTCGCAAGCATGGTGAAGTAAGCCAGCTTCTACTGCTGAAGTAAACGAGAGCCGCAGTGCCTGTAACAGGGCGCTGCGGCTCTTTTTGTTTGCATTCGGACCCAGGATATGTTATGCTAAAGAAGCTATGAAAGAAAGGAGGACGACCGAAATGAATTTGAATGAATCCGCGTCTTTCCAGAAGGAGAGCGCGGCCTGACAAAGGAGCACTCCTATGAAGAAACTTGAATTTGAAATTGCGGGCATCCCGGCACTTCTCGTCGGTGAGCCGTCCGAAAGGCTTTATCTGTATGTCCATGGAAAGATGGGCTGTAAAGAGGAAGCGCTGGATTTTGCAGAGCATGCCTGCCCGGCAGGGTATCAGGTGCTGGCTATCGACCTGCCCGAGCACGGCCAGCGGAAGGGGAGAACGGAAAAGCTCCTGCCATGGGTCGCCGTGCCAGAGCTTCAGGCCGTTTACCGATATGCCGCCGCACGCTGGCCGGAGGTCTCGCTTCGCGCTACCAGCATCGGTGCATGGCTGTCTATGCAGGCATTGCAGAGAATGCCGCTGGAAAAGGCTCTGCTGGTCTCACCTGTGGTGGACATGGAAGACCTCATCACCCATATGATGCAGTGGGCGGATGTCACAGGGGCACAGCTGGAAGCGAAAGGAGAGATTCCGACCACCTTCGGCGAGACGCTTTCATGGCCCTATCTTTGCTGGGTGAAGGAGCATCCCATCTGCTGGAAGGTGCCGACACAGGTGCTCTATGGCGGTAAGGACAATTTGACCAGCCGCCCAGTCATCGAAGCGTTTTGCGATAAGAGCAGCGCAACACTGACCGTGATGGAAGAGGGAGAGCACTGGTTCCATACCGAGCTGCAATTGGCTGTTCTGCAGGAATGGGAGCGAGCACATATCTGAAAGAATTTGAGCGCTATGGCATCCAGCCCCGGGCCTTTAAGCTGAAGGACGGCACCTACCGGGATGAGATCATCATGGTGAAGATGTTGTAACCGGAACAGAACAAAAACGCCGCTGACGGCTTCAGAACCGTCAGCGGCGTTTTGCGCTTATTCAGTCAACAGCGGTCAGTAAAATCAGACGTTGACCTCGCTGTTGTGCTCCGCCTTCTTGTAGGCGGAGGCGGAGTGGAACACGATGTTCAGGCCCAGAACGATCAGCAGAACAGCAAGGATGAGCTGCAGGCCGTTGGCGATGAACACAGCGCCCCAAGTGGTCTCACCGGCAGGGATGGCGACAGAAGCAGCATTGCTGATGGCCTTGACCATAGCGATGAGGCGCTGCACCAGAGCAGTGAAGGTGACGCAGAGCATAATGACCAGCGGGGGGAAGAGCATCTTGTTGTTGCGGCCAGTGACCTTCAGGAAGACGCACAGGGTGGCGAGGACCAGAGCGCTCAACAGCTGGTTTGCAGAACCAAACAGGGGCCAGATGTTGGCGTAGCCGATCTTGGTCAGGATGAAGCCGAACACCAGAGTGATGAAGGTAGAGAAGTAGACGTTGCACAGCAGCTTGCGCCAGCCCTCAGCGTGCTCCATATCATCGACGCTGAACAGCTCCTGAAAGCTCATGCGGCCGATGCGGGCCACGGCGTCAAGGCTGGTCAGGGCCAGTGCGGAAACGCACATGGTCATAAAGACGGTAGCAGCATAAGCGGGGACGCCGAACATCTCAAAGAAACCGGCAACGCCACGGCTGAAGATCTGGAACGGAGTACCGGCAGCGGGAGTGCCGTCAGCAGCTGCTGCAGCACCGGCGACGCACAGAGCCAGAACAGCCAGCAGGCTCTCCAGAACCATTGCGCCGTAGCCGACCTTCAGCATATCCTTTTCGTTTTCGACGGTCTTGGAGGAAGTGCCGGAGGAAACAAGGCTGTGGAAACCGGAAACAGCACCGCAGGCCACGGTGACGAACAGAATGGGGAACATCGTGCCCAGCTTCTCGTTGGTGAAACCGGTGAAGACGGGCAGATTCATGGTGGGGTGGGCGACCAGCAGGCCGACCACAGCGCCGATGATCATGGCCACGAACATAAAGGTGGTCATGTGGTCACGGGGCTGCTTCAGCAGCCACATGGGCAGGACTGCGGCAAAGAAGATGTAGACGAAGGTGATATAGCTCCATGCAGCCTTGCCCAGAATGATCGGCAGGTTTGCACCGATGACGAAGGAAAGCACGATGAAGACGATGCTGATGACGCTCTCCTTCCAGCCGGAGAAGTTGAACTTCTTCTGGACGAGACCAAAGACGACTGCAAAGACCATGAACATGATAGAGACCATACCGGCAGCACCGTTGGTCTGAGCAGCCTCGACCAGAGCACCGTCTGCGCCGAAGGCGTTGAAAGTGCCGGCGACCATGTCCGCGAAGGCAGCGATGACGATGCCGCAGAACAGCCAGCAGAACAGCAGGAACAGCTTACGGCCGGTCTTACCGATGTACTTTTCGATCAGCATACCCATGCTCTTGCCGTCGTTCTTGACGGAAGCGTACAGAGCGCCGAAGTCGGTGACAGCACCGAAGAAGATGCCGCCGATGAGCACCCACAGCAGGACGGGCAGCCAGCCAAAGGCTGCGGCCTGAATGGCACCGGTGACAGGGCCTGCACCGGCGATGGAGCTGAACTGATGTGCAAAGACGGTCCAGCCGTTGGTGGGGACATAGTCACGGCCGTCCTCGTGGACGACTGCGGGAGTCTTGGCTTTGGGGTCGATGCCCCATTTGTTGGCCAGCCAGCGGCCGTACAGCGTATAAGCGCCGAACAGACACACGGCTGCGATCAAAACGATGACCAGCGTATTCATTTCTCTATACCTCTTTCCTTTCTTTCACACCGGCAACCGGCAACGTGTCAGGCAGGGCGGCTGTGCCCAAAAGCAGAGCAGGCGAAACGGCCCGGAGGGTGAAAAAAGCCTCCGTCCTCACTGGAAGGATAGAACACAAGGATGCATCCTATCTTCCTCGAAGACGAAGGCCAAACGGCGTATGCACACCGGTCGTTCTCCGCGGTACCACTTCGTTTGCTGCTTTCAGGAGCAGCCGCTTGCGCGTACAGGCGTTTGGCCGCCGATACGCTGCCCTGTAACGTGGGCTGAACGGCCACGCGCTACTGCCCAAAAAGGGGTTCACGCAGGCTGCTCGCAGGTGAGGGCTGATCGCACTGTGCTGCCGCCTTGCACCGGGATGGCGGCTCTCTGAGCGCAGGGAATGCGAAAAGTCATGTCCTGTTCATTGCATTTGCCGAATGATTGTGTATACTTTAGTCCCGATTTCATAATTTGTCAATATATTTTGGGCAAGTTAGGAGACTCTTCCATTTTTGCGGCGGCGAAGATAAGAAATTTTAGACGATTTTTGTTCAAACGTGAGATGAATAAAACTGAACACGACGACAGATGAAATCTGATAATCTTTGCCAAAGAAAATCAAAATGCATGACTTTTGCGCTTTCAAGAGCTAAAGTACTAACGTAACAAGAGCATGAAAGATCCTCTATTCTATCACAAGAGCAAGGCAGAAAATCGTGCAGCAGGAAAACAGCATAAATAGGTGATTCCATGCTGCTGCCATCGCATGAAAAAGTTGAATTACTATCCATGAAGTGCCGCAAAGGAGGCAGCTATGGCGGATAAAAACCCCAGAAAAAACCCCACCACCGATGCATTGTTCGATGCGATCCTCAGCTTGGAGACGCGGGAGGAGTGCTATAACTTCTTTGAGGACCTCTGCACGGTCAAGGAGATCTCCGATATGGCCCAGCGGCTGGAAGCGGCGAAGCTTCTGCTCAACGGCAGTACCTACGACCAGATCGTGAAGGCAGTGGAGATCAGCACCGCCACCATCAGCCGCATCAACCGCTGCATCCAGTATGGCTCCGGCGGCTACCGCGATACCATTGAGAAAGTGCAGAAGGCCGCAAAGCCGGAGTGACATCCGGGCGGGGCCGTACATAGGATGGACTGTGCCCTATCCCTATGAGAGAAAGGAAGGTCCTTCTTATGGCTGATACCACCAACTGCACCCACTGTGTTGTCTGCGATTGTCCCGCCCTGCCGCGCGTTACCTTCGATCAGGCAGTCATCGACCTGATGGAGAGCATCGCTCTGCAGGAGTCGGCGCTGAGCCATATCCTCTGTGCCGAGACCCAGAAGATGAAGGCGGCCCTCAGCATGGAGGAGCTTGACCTGTGCAAGCTGCTGGAGGTCAACGACTCTGCCACCAACATGGTCCACGCCGTAGCGAACCTTGAGCTGGTGCTGAAGGAGAAGCTGGAATTTATCGCCAACAACCTCTACTATCCCTCGACGGAGAACAACACCTGCACCACCACCGAGAGCTGATGTCAGGTGAGATGAGAAAGTAAAAACGGACAAAAGGCCCTTCTGTGCAGGACGGACTGCGCAGAGGGGCCTTACTGTTCCCGGGAAATACAGAGCGAATGCCCGGCGTCGGGAGCGCTCGTGCAGCGGGGACCTGTATAAAAATATGTATAAAAGTCTGAAAAGTGTTTTGTTGGAATTGCTGAATATCGAAATCTGTGCTATACTATATAGTGTTTATCTAAGAGAAAGGGGAACCTGACCTTGCTGCACTACGATGCGATCCTGTTTGACGTGGACGGTACGCTCATTGATTCCGCCCCCGGCATTCTCAATACACTGGAAGAAGTTTTTAAGGCGATGGGCGTGGATGTTGCCCGGAGCGACCTGAACCGCTACATCGGCCCGCCCCTCCGCAAGAGCTTTGGCGAGCATTTCTCGGACCCCGCCAAGATCGAGGAGGCCACCGAGCGCTACCGCACGAGTTATGCCGTCAAGGGCAGCCATGAGGGGGATGTTTACCCCGGCGTGGTGGAGATGCTGGGCCGCCTCAAGGCCGCAGGGCTGACCCTCTGCACGGCCACCTGCAAGCCCACCCATGTCGTGACGCCCATTCTGGAAGAGCAGGGGCTTTCCTCCTACTTCTCGTTCGTGGGCGGCGCGTCAATGGACGAGAGCCGTGACAACAAGACGGACGTCATCCGTCATGTCCTCGACCAGCCGGTCATGCAGGGCAAGCGGGTTCTGATGGTCGGCGACCGCTGTGACGATATGCAGGGCGCAAGGAACTGCGGGCTGGACGCCGCCGCGGTGCTATATGGTTACGGCAGCAGGGAGGAGGTCACGCCCTTTGCACCGGTCTTTATGGCCACAGACTGCAAGGAGTTGACGGAATGGATCCTTCGCCCTGTGGACGAGCTTTCCCATTCCTGAACGAGAGGAATCGTGTTTATGAGTCGAAAAATGCAATCGGAAAAAGAAAATATGACTCTCATGCAGAAGCGGGCTGTTCTGGTCTGCATTCTCTGTGTTCTGGCCGTGCTGCTGACCTTCGGCATCACGACCGCGCTCTTGAAAAAGGGCGGCGACGCCCCCGCGCCCTCGGTCTCTGAGTCGGCGGCAGACCCCGCTCCGGGCGAAGACCTGTCGGGCCATTACCAGATCGACAACGCCTCTGCCGCCCTGCTGACGGAGACCGCCGACGCCGGTGCGGATTACCTGAACGACACCCTCTTCTTGGGCGACTCCAATACCGTCCGCCTCTACAACAACGGCCTCATCTCGCTGCAGCAGTTCTGCGCGAAGGAGGGCATCGGTACGCAGGCGGCGCTCAACGAGGGCATCGTTACCTTTAAGAAAGATTCGAACCACTACACCATCCCGCAGGCTGTAGCCATGATGAAGCCCCGCCGGGTGGTCATGACCTTCGGCACCAACGACACCGGGATGGAAGTCTCGGACTTCATCGCCCACTATACGGCGCTGGTTCAAGCCGTCCAGCAGAGCTACCCCTATACCGACATCATCGTGAACACCGTGCCGCCTGTCCCGGTCGATCACTCCAACTATCCCCACATGGACCAGTCCAAGATCGACGACTTCAATATGGCTCTTCTGAATATGTGCGAGCAGTTGGGAGTCCGTTTCCTTAACTCTGCCGAGGCTCTCAAAGGCAGCGACGGCTACGGCATCGCGGACTATTATACCAGCGGCGACATCCACCTCAAGAGCGTCGGCCTCAAAGCTGTGCTGAATTATATCCGCACCCACGCCTGTCAGACCGATGACCGCCGCCCGGACACCAACAACATCCCCACCCGCACGATGGAGTATGTCTCCAACCCCAGCTCCGCAGTGGCCGCGCCCAGTTCGGAGGCTGCAAGCTCCAGCGGGAGCCTGAGCGAAAGCGCCAGCAGCTCCGAAAGCTCGAGCAGCAGTGAGAGCACCAGCTCCAGCGAGGGCAAGAAGTTCGAGGCCCACTACCATGTGGACAAGAACGGCGGCGGCACTTTGAGCGTGGGCGGCGATACCGGCAACAACTCTGTGACCTATACCGTCACCGACCCCAGCAAGTCCATCACGGTGACGGCTGTCCCGGCGGACGGCTATGTCTTCGTCAAGTGGAGCGACGGTCTCACCAGCAAGACCCGCACCGATACCGATTTCAAGCAGAATCTGGATGTCACGGCGGTGTTTGGCGCTGCGTCCGTCCACATCACCAGCGAGGGCAAGGGGGCTGTGGGCAGCTCCTATACCTTCAAGGCCAACCTCAGCGGCAAGTATGCCAAGGCCGAACATCTGCGCTGGTACGCCAATGGGCAGGAGGTCACGCAGGCGGCGGGCAAATCCACCATCACCGTTGTGGTGGACAGCTCGATGGTCAACGCCTCCTACAAGATCCACGCAGTCGTCACCTATAACGACTGCAAGGTGAGCAGCAACACCCTGACCATCACCATCGGCAGCGGTGTGTCCAGCGAGTCTGCTCCTGCCAGCAGCTCGTCCTG
>NZ_DAWCVJ010000051.1:0-17706 GCF_052358865.1 Faecalibacterium sp. | reverse complement strand
TCGGGGTCTGAAAGGGGCGAGCAGCCCCTTTCTTGCAACGGCGACGACCGCCGCCTGCGGCGGATACAGGGAGGAGCTGTTGGGGCAGCGGCCAGCAGGATGCGAGCGGTAGCGAAGCAGACGCTGGGAGCCGCAACCCGTCGGTTCCAGCGCGTCGAAATCGCTGGTGGTTTTCTGGTTCTCTTTTGGCGGCAAAAGAGAACATTACTGCGCCTTTTCCAAAAACTCCGGCAGCTGCCTCTCCATCTGGGCCAGCGCATTGCCGCGGTGGCTGATGGCGTCCTTTTCGTCGGGGGTGAGCTGGGCGTAGCTGCGGCCCTCGGTGTTGGGGCGCTTGCCGGTCCTGCCCACGCCGCACTCAGCCGGGATGAACAGCGGGTCGTAGCCGAAGCCGTAGTCCCCGGCCAGCCGCTCAAAGGCCACCCGGCCCGGGCACTCGCCCCGGCAGGTGAGATGCTGGCCGGTGGGCAGGATGAAGCAGACCGCTGCCACGAACTTCGCGCCGCGCTGCTCCGCCGGGACGTCCTTCATCTCCTTGAGGAGCTTGTCGTTGTTGGCCTCGTCGTCGCCGTGATGGCCGCAGTAGCGGGCGCTGTAGACGCCGGGCGCACCGCCCAGCGCGTCCACGCAGAGGCCGGAGTCGTCGGCGATGGTGGGCAGGCCGCTGGCCTTGCAGATGGTCTCGGCCTTGATGAGGGCATTCTCCTCAAAGGTGGTGCCGGTCTCGTCCGGCTCAATGGTGATGCCAAGCTCCTTCTGGCTGACCACCTCGTGGCCCTGTGCCTCGAGGATGCGCCGCAGCTCGCGGAGCTTTCCGGCGTTGCCGGTGGCTGCACAAATTCTCATCGGGTTGCTCCCTTTCTATGTCTGTTTCCCCCTGCCCTCGGCAGCAGGGCACTACTGTCTCCGGGGCATCGAGCCTTGCTCGTCCAGCGTCGGCCTGCCCGGCACGCCAGTGGTGCTTCGCACCCGGGTTGCGGCACCCAGCGTCTGCTTCACTGTCGCTCGCATCCTGCTGGCCGCTGCCCCAACAACTCCTCCCTGTTTCCGCCACTGGCGGCGGTCGTCGTCGTTGCCCCTCTTGGGGAGAGGTGTCACCGCAGGTGACGGAGAGGGCTCAATGCTTCCATCCCGTGCGGGGGATCAGTTCTTCCACAAAGCCCTCCGGGGTGAAGGGGATGAGATCGTCGATGCCCTCGCCCACGCCGATGAACCGCACCGGCAGGCCGAGGCGCTGCTTGACGGCCACCACGCAGCCGCCCTTCGCCGTGCCGTCGAGCTTGGTGAGGATGATGCCGGTGGCGTCGGCGGCCTTGCAGAATTCCTTGGCCTGACTGATGGCGTTCTGGCCCGTGATGGCGTCCAGCACCAGCAGCGTCTCGAGACTGGCCTCGGGCGCGGCCTTCTTGACGCTCCGGCTGATCTTGGACAGCTCATTCATCAGGTTCGACTTGTTGTGCAGACGGCCCGCGGTGTCGGCGATGACCATGTCATAGCCCCGGGCGGCGGCGGACTTCACGGTGTCGAAGATGACAGCAGCAGGGTCTGCGCCCTCGCCTGCCTTGACGATGGGCACGCCGGCCCGACCGGCCCAGATCTCCAGCTGCTCACTGGCGGCAGCACGGAAGGTGTCGCCTGCGGCCAGCATGACCTTTTTGCCCTGACGGGTGTAGTAGTCGGCCAGCTTGGCGATGCTGGTGGTCTTGCCCACGCCGTTGACGCCGATGACGAGGATGACGGCGGGGTGGCCGTCCAGCGCCATCTCGGCCTCCGGGCGCATCTCGTCGGCGATAAGGTCGCGCAGGGCATCGGCCGCCTGTTCGCCGGTCTTGAGGCCCTTTTCCTGCACCCGGTCGCGGAGCGCATCCACCAGCTTGATGGCCACATCGCCGCCCACATCGGCGAGGATGAGCTGCTCTTCCAGCTCATCGTAAAGGTCGTCGTCGATCTTGCTGCCGGTGAGGGTGTTCATGATGCTGCCCCAAAAGCCCGTGCGGGTCTTTTCGAGGCCATCCTTCATTTTGTCCTTTTCTTTTTTGCCAAATCCAAAGAGTCCCATTGGTTCTCTCCTTTTTCAGGTTTTATTCTCTTTTTCAACTTACCCCTTCGTACAACCTCTCAGCCGGGCTTGCGCCCGCCAGCTGTGACGGAGAGGTTTGATTTACGTCTTATTATACCTACGAAACCATCTCCGCGTCAACCTGTTCAAGGTCGAGCTTGAGCAGCTTGGAGACGCCGTCCTCCTGCATGGTGACGCCGTAGAGGACATTGGCGGCCTCCATCGTGCCGCGGCGGTGGGTGATGACGATGAACTGGGTCTTGTCGCTCACCCGGCGGAGATACTGGGCAAAGCGGACGACGTTGGCGTCGTCCAGCGCGGCTTCGATCTCATCGAGGATGCAGAAGGGCGCAGGGTTGACGGCAAGGATGGCGAAGTAGATGCTGATGGCCACCAGCGCCTGTTCGCCGCCGGACAGCGCCTCCAGATTCTTGATGACCTTACCCGGCGGGGCCACCCGGATGCCGATGCCGCAGGCGAGCACATCGCTCTCATCCTCGAGGACGAGGCTGGCCTCGCCGCCGCCGAACAGCTCCGTGAAGACCCGCCCGAAGTTCTCGTTGATGGCACGGAAGCTGTCGGTGAAGATGTCCCTCATCTGGTTCGACAGACCGTTTATCATCCGGGTCAGCTCGTTTTTGCTGCCCTCAACGTCCTCCACCTGTGCCCGGAGGGCATCGTAGCGGGCTTTGACCTCCTGATATTCCTCGATGGCGCTGACGTTGACGCTGCCCAGTGCGCGGATCTTTCCGCGCAGGTCGGCCACCTGTGCCCGGAGGGCGTTGATGTTCTCGAACTCCACACAGAGCGCCTCGGCCTGCGAGAGGGTCAGCTGGTACTCGTCCCAGAGCTTTGCGGCCATCTGGTCGTATTCGCTCTCGGCGGCGGCCTTCCGCTCGGCCAGACGGGCCATCTCCCGGCCCATCTCTTCCCGCTCGTCGGAGGCGGCACGGCCCTTGGCCAGCGCCTCGGTCTCGCTCTTCTGACAGAGCAGCCGCTTCTCGGTGGCGGCACGGATCTCCGCCTCCTTCTCGGCGATGAGTCCGGTGCTGTCCACCTTGGCCCGTCGGATGGCTTCGATCTCCTCCTGACAAGCCCCGCTGCGGGCAGCAAGGGCGGTGAGGCTCTCTTCCAGCGCAGCGCGGCGGCTCTCGGCGTCCTTGGCCTGCTTTTCCAGCGCCTCGATCTGGCTGCGGGCCAGCTCGGCGTCCTTCTGGCGGGCCAGCTGCTCCATCCGCTTGGCACTCAGCCGCTCGGCGAGGCTCCGCTGCCGGGCAAGGAAGGCGTCGTCGCCCTCGGCGATGCGTTCCAGCTCTGCCGTGCGGGCGTCGATGTCGGCGGCGAAGGCCGCTTCCTGCTTCTCTGCCTCGTCGGCCCGGGCGCGGGCGGCTTCCAGCTGGGCCTTCCACCGCTCCATCTCGTCCTGACGGCCTGCAAGAGCAGCTTCCGACTGCGTCACAGCCGCCTCAAGCCGTTTCTGCTCGGCCTCGGCGCGGACGCGGTCATTGGCGGCAGTGATGATCTCGCTCTCGGCGGCGGTCAGCTCTGCGGCCAGCGCATCGGTCTGCGTCTTCAGCTCGTCGGTGCGCTCCTGTGCCGCGAGGCAGTCCTTCTGAAGCTTGGCGGCCTTGACCCGCAGCTCTTCCATCTCCTGCCTGCGGGTGAACAGGCCCGCCGACCGCTGGACGCTGCCGCCGGTGAAGCTGCCGCCTGCGTTGATGACCTGACCATCCAGCGTCACCACCTTATTGTGGTAACCCAGCTCCCGGGCCACCCGGGAGGCTTCGTTGATGTCGTCCACCACCACGATTCGGCCCAGCAGGTTCGACACGATGTTGGCGTAGCGGGGGTCTGCCTTCACGAGGGTGGAGGCCAGCCGGGCCGAGCCGGAGAGGTTTCCCCGGAAAAAGCCGGGCTGGACGGTATCCAGCGGCAGAAAGGTGGCGCGGCCCGCATTCTCGCTGCGGAGGAGGGCGATGCCAGCCTTGGCGGCGGCTTCGTTCTCCACCACGATGTTCTGCAAAGCGCCGCCCAGCGCCGTCTCGATGGCCACTTCCCGGCCCGGCTCGACGCTGAGGATGGACGACACCGGCCCGATGATGCCCCGCAGGCGGCGGGCCGAGGCGGCGCGCATGACGGTCTTGACCGAGTTCTGGTAGCCGTCCATGTTCTTTTCCAGCTCTTTCAGCACGCCGAGGCGCTGGCGGGCGGCATCCAGCTCCCGGCCCAGCTTCTGCTCGGCGGCATCGGCCTCGCTGAGGGCGGCTTTCCGACCCTTGAGTTTGAGGCTGAGGCCCGCCCTGACATTGGCCAGCTGCTTTTCGTTCTCGTCCAGCAGCTTCCGGTACTGGATGGTATCGGCGAGGTCCTGCTTTGCTTCATCCCGCTGGGCCTCGAGGGCCTCAGCGTTCTCGGCGAGGGTGGGCAGCTGCTGCTGCGCCGCCTCAGCGGCGGCCTCGGCGGCGGCTTTCGCCACCTGTGCCTCAGTGCGCTTGGCAGTCAGGTCGGCCACCTCTGCCCGCAGGGTGTCCCGGCGGGCACCGCTGGCGTTGTTCTCACTGGTCAGCCGCAGAAGCTCTGCATCCAGCTCGGCCAGCTCTGCGGCCAGCTTCTCCCCTGCTGCCGCCATCGACCGGGCCACGGCGCGGTGGCGTTCCAGCGCGGCGGCGGCTTCGGTGCTGTCCTGTTTCCCGGCAGCGATGTCCGCCTGTAAAGCAGCGGCGCTCTCCTCGTTGCGGGCGATGTCGTTTTCCAGCACGGCGATACGGCTGTCGCTGCCGTTCAGTTCTTCGGTGATGCTGCGAATATCCCCATTCAGGCGCTCGACGGCGATGGTCAGCTGCTGTGCCTGCATACGGATCTTCTCAGCCTCGGCTTCGGCGGCCTTGGCCTCCCGGTCGAACCGCTCATAGTCGGCCTGCGCGGTCTCATAGTCCCGCACCTGACGGCGGACGGCCTCCCGGGCGCGGTGGACGCCGTCGGTCCAGAGGGTAACTTCCAGCGTCTTGCGCCGGGCGCTCAGCTCGAGGAAGCGCTGGGCCTTTTCGCTCTCTTTTTCCAGCGGGCCGACCCGGGCCTCCAGCTCGCCGAGGATGTCCCGCAGACGCTCGAGGTTCTCGGCCGCTGCGGCCAGACGGCGCTCGGCCTCGTTCCTGCGGTAGCGGTACTTGGCGATGCCGCAGGCCTCCTCGAAGATCTCGTGGCGCTCGCTGCTCTTTGCGGCGACGATCTCCGCGATGCGGCCCTGCCCGATGACGGAGTAGCCATCCCGGCCGATGCCGGTATCCAGCAGCAGCTCGTAGATGTCTTTGAGGCGGCAGACCTGACCGTTGATGGTGTATTCGCTCTCGCCGGAGCGGTAGTATTTGCGGCCGATGACGGCCTCATCAGCGTCGATGTCCAGCGTGTGGGCGCTGTTGTCCAGTGTCAGACGCACCATGGCAAAGCCCATGGCCCCCCGGCGGCGGGTACCGCCAAAGATGACGTCCTCCATCTTGCCGGCAGCGCGAAGCTGGCGGGAGCTGGTCTCGCCCAGCACCCACCGCACCGCGTCCGACAGGTTCGACTTTCCCGAGCCGTTGGGGCCGACGACGCCGGTGACGCCCTCGTCGAACCGTATCCGGACCTTGTCCGGAAAGCTCTTGAAGCCTTGGATCTCCAGTTCCTTGAACACCATTTTACTTTTCCTTAATGACGCCCAGCAGCTTCAGGGCCTCCCGGGCAGCGTGCTGCTCTGCCATTTTCTTACTGCGGCCCTCGCCCCGGGCGATGCAGTCCGAGTTGAACCGGACCGCCACCACGAAGTGCTTGTCATGGTCGGGGCCGGTCTCCTGCTCCACCACATAGCTCAGTTTCTCTTCGGGATTCTGCTGGACGATCTCCTGCAGACGGGTCTTGTAGTCGGCCTCGGCATGCTTGCCCTCGGTGATGAAGGGCAGGATGAAGCCCTTGGCCACCTCCATGCCGCCGTCAAGATAGAGGGCGGCAATGACAGCCTCGAAGGCGTCCGACACGACGCTGGGGCGGGTGCGTCCGCCGCAGCGCTCTTCGCCGCGGCCCAGACGCAGGTAGTCGCCCAGATGGATCTCCTGCGCAAACTGGAACAGCGCCCCCTCGCTGACGAGGCTGGCACGGATGCGGGTCAGGTCGCCCTCGGGACGGTCGGCGTAGGCATGGAAGAGGTAGTCTGCCGAAACGATCTGCAGCACGCTGTCGCCCAGAAATTCCAGACGCTCATTGTGCTTGACCGGCGGGCGGGTCTCGTTGGCGTAGCTGGTGTGGGTGAGCGCCGTTTCCAGCAGCTCCGGGTGCTTGAACTTGTAGCCAATGATAGTTTCCAACGGATGGCTCATGTCTTTTTAACTCCCTTGATTCTTTGTCAGCGTCCTTGCCCTCTCCGTCATTGCTTCGCAATGCCACCTCTCCCAAGGGGAGAGGCTTTGGCTCCCCTTTTAAGGGGAGCTGGCGCGAAGCGCCTGAGAGGTCCTTCCGGGCCAGCGCTCTATAAGAGAGCGCCTGAGAGGGCAAGCTCGTTTCCCCTTTACTCTTTTGTTGCCGTATTTAATTCATCCAGCGCAGTCTGCATGGTGCCGCACAGGTCGTTTTCCACGCAGATCTTTGCCTGTCGGATGGCGTTCTTGATGCCCTTGGCCTTGGAGGAGCCGTGGGCCTTGATGACCGGCTGCTTTGCGCCGAGGAAGGGTGCGCCGCCGTACTCCTCGCTGTCCATCTGATGCTTGAGGCCGGACACGCTGTTCTTCAGCAGCAGGAAAGCCAGCTTTCCGCCCAGATTTTTCAGGAACATCTCCTTCAGCATCCCCAGCAGCATCTTGGCCACGCCCTCGGTGAGCTTGAGGATGACGTTGCCCGTAAAGCCGTCGCAGACGACGACGTCCACGTCGCCGTTCGGCACGTCCCGCGGCTCGATGTTGCCCACGAAGCGGATGCCCGGGGTGGTCTTGAGGAGCTGGTGAGCCTCCTTGAGCATGGGCGTGCCCTTGCTCTCCTCCGCGCCGTTGTTGGCCAGCGCCACGCTGGGGGAGGTGCGGCCCTCCACCTTGTTCACATAGCAGCTGCCCATGACGGCGAAGGCAGCCAGCATCTCGGGGCGGCACTCCACATTCGCGCCGCAGTCCAGCAGCAGGTAGGCCTTATTCTTGGCAGGCACCATGGTGGCCAGCGCCGGGCGCTTGATGCCCCGCAGGGTGCGGACGATAAGGCTTGCGCCCACATGGAGCGCGCCGGTGCTGCCGGCCGAGACGAATGCGTCGCCCCTGCCCTCCTTCAGCAGGTTCAGGCCCACGACGATGGAGGAGTCCTTCTTGGTGCGGATGGCCCTGGCCGGCTCGTCGCACATCTCGATGACCTCGGTGCAGTTGACCAGCTCGATGCCGTCCAGCGGGATGTTGTTGTCCGCAGCAGTCTTGCGGACAAGGGCCTCGTCGCCCACGCCGATGAGCTGGACTCCATACTCCTTGACAGCTGCGGCTGCGCCCTCCAGCACAGCCAGCGGGGCGTTGTCGCCGCCCATCATATCCACGATGATCTTCATAGGTTTCATCCTTTCTGTCAGCGTCCTTGCCCTCTCCGTCATTGCTTCGCAATGCCACCTCTCCCAAAGGGAGAGGCTTTTGGCTCCCCTTTTAAGGGGAGCTGGCGCGAAGCGCCTGAGAGGTCCTTCCGGGCCAGCGCTCTATGGGAGCGCTCCTGAGAGGGCAAGCCCGCTGCCCGTTCAGAAATTGTTCGCATCCAGCCACCGCTGGAAGCTGGCCACGGCGCGTTCGGCCACGGCCATGTAACGCAGGCGCTTGTCCCGCGGGCGGGTCTCGGCAGGCAGCGGGGGCAGGATGCCCATGTTCGCGCCCATCGGCTGGAAATGCTTGTTCTCGGTGGTGAGGTACTGGATGAGCGCACCGCACATGGTATCGATGGGCGGCGCGGGCAGCTCTTTCCCCTCCAGACGGGCGTAGAGGCTGCGGGCCGCCAGCAGGCCGCAGGCCGCGCTCTCCATATAGCCCTCGAAGCCGGTGATCTGGCCCGCGAAGAAGACATTGGGGTGCTCCTTGAGGTACAGGCCGGTGCTCAGCACCCGGGGCGCGTCGAGGAAGGTGTTGCGGTGCATGACGCCGTACCGGACGAACTCGGCGTTCTCGAGGCCGGGGATCATGCTGAACACCCGCTTCTGCTCCCCCCATTTCAGGTTGGTCTGGAAGCCCACGATATTATACAGCGTCCGCTCCTTATTTTCAGCCCGGAGCTGGACGTTGGCCCACGGGCGGTGGCCCGTGCGGGGGTCGATGAGGCCCACCGGGCGCAGCGGGCCGAACCGCATGGTGTCCGCGCCCCGCGCCGCCATGATCTCGATGGGCATACAGCCCTCATAGACCGTGACGGTGTCGGCCTTCTTGCCGTGGGCGTCGGGGTCGGGCTGTGCGCCCTGCTCTGCCCCTGCATCAAAATCGTGGAGGGGAGCGCGCTCGGCAGAGGCCAGCGCGGCGTGGAAGGCCTCGTACTCGGCCTTATTGAAGGGGCAGTTGAGGTAGTCGGCCTCGCCCCGGTCGTACCGGGAGGCGGCAAAGACCTTCTCGTAGTCGAGGCTCTCCGCCGTCACGATAGGGGCCACAGCGTCATAGAAGTGGAGGCGCTCATCTCCGGTGAGGCGTCCGATCTCGTCCGCCAGCGCGCCGTCGGTCAGCGGGCCGGTGGCCACGAGGACAGGGGCGCTCTCATCAATGTGCTCCACCCGCTCGCGGTGGACGGTGATGCCCGGGCATTCCTCCACCATCCGGGTAACTTCGGCGCTGAAGGTGTCGCGGTCTACCGCCAGCGCACCGCCTGCGGCCACGCGGGCCGTCTCGGCGGCATTCAGGAGCTGGCTGCCCATCCGGCGCATCTCCTCCTTCAGCAGGCCGGAGGCGGAGTCCAGCCGCTCGGCCTTGAGGCTGTTGGAGCAGATCAGCTCCGCGAAACCCTCGCTCTTGTGGGCCGGGGAGAAGTGTGCGGGCTTCTGCTCGTAAAGCTCCACCTGCACGCCCCGGCCCGCCAGCCAGAGGGCCGCTTCGCAGCCCGCCAGACCGGCGCCTAATACGGTAACTTTATAGTTGCTCATTGTTATCATCTTATCCTTTAGCGGGCTTGCCCTCTCAGGCGCTTCACGCCAGCTCCCCCAAAGGGGGAGCCAAAAGCCTCTCCCTTTGGGAGAGGTGGCAGCGCGTCAGCGCTGACGGAGAGGGCAAGCCCGTTTATCTCTTAATCGCCCTTTTTCGGCACCGGCATCTCGAAGCCGCAGCCCTCCTTTGCACAGTAGAGCTTGGAGCCTTTGCGGAAGAGGGTGGAGCCGCACTTCTCACACTTAGTGGGTACCGGCATATCCCAGGTCATGAAGTCGCAGTCGGGGTAGCGCTCGCAGCCGTAGTAGATGCGGCCCTTGGCGCTCTTGCGCTCCAGCATACGGCCCTTGCCGCACTTGGGGCAGATGCCGCCGGTATCCTTCACGAGGCGCTTGGTGCCCCGGCACTCGGGGAAGCCGCTGCAGGCAAGGAACTTGCCGAACTTGCCCACCTTGATGACCATGGGGCGTCCGCAGAGGTCGCAGACCTCGCTGGACGGTTCATCAGGCACCTTGACCTTCTTGCCCTCCATGTTCTTCTCGGCCTGTTCGAGGCTGGCGGCGAAGCCCTTGTAGAAGTCGTCCACCGTCTTGTGCCAGTCGGCCTTGCCGCTCTCCACCTTATCAAGGTTCTTTTCCATCTCCGCGGAGAAGTCCACGTCCACGATGTGGGGGAACTGCTCCAGCATCAGGCCGTCCACGGCACGGCCCAGCAGGGTGGGCTTGAGCTTCTTCTGCTCCCGCTCCACATAGCCGCGGTCGATGATGGTAGTGATGATGGGGGCGTAGGTAGAGGGGCGGCCGATGCCGTTCTCTTCCAGCGCCTTGATGAGGGTGGCTTCGGTATAGCGGGCGGGGGGCTGGGTGAACTTCTGCTCGCTCTTCAGCTCCCGCAGTTTGAGCACCTGACCCTCCTCGAGAGGGGGCAGGCTGGTCTCCTTCTTCTCCTTCTCGTCGGTGGCCTCCTCGTAGAGAACGGTAAAGCCGTCGAAGGTGACGGTGTAGCCGCTGGCCTTGAAGCGGTAGCCCCCGGCGGTGACGGTGACGGAGACGGTGTCCTGCTGGCAGTCGGCCATCTGGCTGGCCATGAAGCGGCTCCAGATCATCCGGTAGAGCTTGGCGGTGTCGCCGCTGATGCTCTTGTCCACTTCATCGGGGGTCAGGCCCGGCACAGAGGGGCGGATGGCCTCATGGGCATCCTGCGCTGCCGTGGCGCTCTTGGTCTTCCAAGTGCGCTTGTAGGGGCAGATGTAGCTCTCGCCGTAGGCCCCGGCGATATACTCCTTGGCGGCGGCGACGGCCTCATCCGAGATGCGGAGGCTGTCGGTACGCATATAGGTGATGAGGCCCATGGTGCCGTGGCCCGCGATGTCCACGCCTTCGTAGAGGGTCTGGGCGGCCCGCATGGTGCGGGTGGCCGTGAAGCCCAGACGGCGGGAGGCCTCCTGCTGCAGCGTACTGGTGATGAAGGCCGGGGTGGGCTGCTTTGCGCGCTTGCCCTTCTTCAGCTCGGTCACGGTGTACTCGGCCCCCTCGAGGCCCTGCTCGATGGCGCGGGCCTCGGCCTCGGTGCGGGGCAGGAGCTTTTTGCCCTTGGCGTCGGAGGCCAGCCGGGCGGTGAAGCTCTTGTGGCCCACGCCCAGCGTGGCGTCCACATTCCAGTATTCCTCTGGCTTGAAGGCCTCGATCTCCTTCTCGCGGTCGTCGATAAGGCGGACGGCTACGCTCTGGACACGGCCCGCCGACAGGCCCCGGCGCACCTTCCGCCAGAGGAAGGGGCTGAGCTTGTAGCCCACGAGACGGTCCAGCACACGGCGGGCCTGCTGGGCGTTGAAGAGGTCTTCGTCGATGGCGCGGGGGTGGGCCATGCCCTCCTTGACGCCCTTCTTGGTGATCTCATCGAAGGTCACGCGGTTGGGGGCGTGGGGGTCAAGGCCGAGGATGTTGGCCAGATGCCAGCTGATGGCTTCGCCTTCGCGGTCCGGGTCGGTCGCAAGGATCACGCCGTCGGCGTGTTTGGCCTTGCTCTTCAGCTCCTTGATGAGCTTTTCCTTGCCCTTGATGCTGATGTACTGCGGCGTATAGTCATGCTCGACATCGATGCCCAGCTGGGAGGCGGGCAAGTCGCGGATATGGCCCATGCTGGCCGTAACCTCATAGTCATTGCCCAGATATTTGCCGATGGTCTTCGCCTTGGCAGGCGACTCCACGATCACGAGTTTTGCCATTACACTTTACTCCTATATATAGATCCTCATCAGCCGCTGCCGCGCGGGCAGAGGCGAAGCCCGGCCTTGGCGGACTGAGAGGTTTGCTCTCTTTAAATTGCGCGTCCTCAGCGCAGAATATACCGTTTGCCCGGCAGGCAGGTCACCCTGCCGGAAAGCTCGAGCCGCATCAGGACGCCCAGCAGTGCCGCCGTGGGCAGGCCGCTCCTGACGCCCAGCTCCTCGATGCCCTGCGTTCTGCCGCTCATGCAGGAGAGCACGAGCCGCTCGTTCTCACTCAGAGGCTGGGGCGCAGCCTTGGGCGGCGGGGCCGGCCTTGCAGCGCTCAGCCCCAGTGTACCAAATAAATCCTCTGCTGTACAGACCGCTTTTGCGCGGCCATCCCGCAGAAGAGCGTTCGTCCCCGCCGAGGAAGGCGAAAAGATGCTTCCCGGCAGCGCGAACACCGGCTTGCCGTACCGCTCCGCGTGGGCCACGGTGGACATGGTGCCGCTCTTTTCCTTAGCTTCCAGCACCACCAGCGCCCCCGAGAGGGCCGCGATGAGGCGGTTGCGCTGCAAAAAGCCCACCGTCCCCACAGCGTCGCTCTCGGGCGGGTACTCGCTGATGACGCATCCCTTCTGCTCGATGGCCCGGCGCAGCTCCCGGTTGGCGGCGGGATAGGTGCGGTCGATGGGGACGCCCATCACCGCGATGGTGGGGCAGTTCTCCCCCACCGCCGCCCGGTGTCCGGCACTGTCCAGCCCGTCGGCCAAACCGCTCACGATGATGGCCCCCGCCCGGGCGAGGCCCTTCCCGATGTCGGCAGCGGCCCGCAGGCCGTATTCGGTGGGTCTTCTCGTCCCCACCATCCCCACGGCGGCAGGCTCGTTGAGCCAGCGGGGGTCGCCGGTGCAGTAGAGCACCAGCGGCATATCCGGGATGCGGGAGAAGGCCAGCGGGTAGTCGGGGTCGTCATAGGTCAGGATGCGGATGCGGCAGGCCGCACACCGCCGCGCAAAAGCGCTGTAGTGCACGGGCGTGTTGTCGGGCAGACAGGCCCGCTGGGCGGCGGCAGGGCCGACAGCGGCGGCGAAGGCATCGGTGTCCCGGGCCTCCCATGCCTCCTGCGCTCCGCCGAAAGCGTCCAGCACGGCTCCGGCCCGCAGGCTGCCCGCCCCCAGCGTCCCCGCCAGCCAGAGCCAGCACAGGAGCGGGTCGGGGGCAGGCTCGGGCGGGAAAAGGCTCAGCTGCCCCTCCCCGGCCCGGTTCACAGGCTCTCCTCCCGGAAGTGCCACAGCAGGATGCTGCCCGCAATGCCTGCGTTCAGGCTTTCGACCCGGTCGGTCATGGGGATGCGTACCGTGCCGGTGCAGGCAGCGATGGTCTCGTCCGTCAGGCCCTGTCCCTCGCTGCCGATGACGACGCAGACGCCGTCCGGGCAGCTGGGCGCCGCCGCACTCAGGGGCTGGGACTGGTAGAGGGCAGCGGCGAGACAGGTGATGCCCAGTGCCCGCAGCCGGGCAATGGTCTCGGGCATCTTTCCGGCCTCGATGACCGGGATGCGCACCGCCGCCCCCATGGAGGCCCGGAGGGTCTTGGGGGCGAAAACGCTGGCACAGCCGTCGCTGAGCAGCACGCCGTCGAAGCCGAAAGCCGCCGCCGAGCGCAGCAGGGTGCCCACATTGCCGGGGTCCTGCACCCGCTCGAGGGCGAGGTAGCGTCCGCCCTTTTTCACCTCTTCCAAGGTATGCACCGGAGTGCGGAAAACGCCGAACACCCCCTGATGGGTGCCCACGTCGGCCAGCTTGTCGGCCACATGGTCCTCCACCAGATAGTGCTCCCCCGGCAGGCCGGAAAGCTCCGGGCATTTTTCCAGCGCCGCCTCAGTGCAGAAGAGGGTCTCCAGCTCTGCGCCCCGGCAAAGCTCGGGGCAGAGCTTCCGCCCCTCGGCCAGAAAGCGGCCCTCGGCGCGGCGGAACGCCCCGCTGGACGCCAGACGGCAGGCGTATTTGACTTTTGCGTTTTCCCGGCTGGTGATCTTCTCCATCCGTCTTTCCTCCTACTGCCAAAACATACAAAAAGGACGCCCGCGTATCAGTACGCGCGGGCGTCTTTTTTAAGGTCTATTAGGCGTTCTTCACGGTCTCGACCAGAGCTGCGAAGCTCTTGGGATCGTTGATGGCCATCTCGCTGAGCATCTTGCGGTTCAGCTCGATGCCAGCCTTCTTCAGGCCAGCCATGAAGCTGGAGTAGTTCATGCCCAGAGGACGGACAGCGTTGTTGATGCGGCAGATCCACAGGTTGCGGAACTGACGCTTCTTCATGCGGCGGCCAGCCAGAGCGTAGTTGCCGCTCTTCATGACCTGCTGCTTAGCCATCTTAAAGTGCTTGCTCTTGCAGCCGTAGAAGCCCTTGGCCAGCTTCAGCATCTTCTTGCGACGTTTGTGAGTCATGGTTGCGCCCTTAATACGTGCCATTTTTTATATCTCCTTTAGTATCTCAGTAGAATGTGTTCGCTTGCGGCTCGCTCTTAGGCGTAGGGCAGCATGCTCTTGATGGTAGCTGCGTTGGTCTTGTCAACGTAGCTGGGCTGACGGTAGCCACGGGTCAGCTTGGTGGTCTTCTTGGTCAGGATGTGGCTGCGGAATGCATGACCGCGCTTGATCTTGCCGTTCTTGGTCAGCTTAAAGCGCTTCTTAGCGCCGGAGTGCGTCTTCAGTTTCATCTTAGCCATTTTAGTATCCTCCTAAAATTAGTCCTTATTGGGTTTCGGGATCAGCAGAATGGACATCGTGCGGCCCTCGAGGACCGGCGGCTTATCCATGCTTGCCTGAGGCAGGGCCTCAGCAAAGCGCTTCAGCACGTCGGCGCCCAGAGCGCTGTGCGCCATCTCACGGCCGCGGAAACGGATCGAGGCCTTTACCTTGTGGCCAGCGGCCAGGAACTTGGCCGTCTGGTTCAGCTTGGTGTTGAAGTCGTTGGTGTCAATGTTGAGCGAGAGGCGGGTCTCTTTGACTTCGACCACCTTCTGGTTCTTCTTGGCTTCCTTCTCCTTCTTCTGCTGTTCAAATCGGTACTTGCCGTAATCCAGCACCTTGCACACAGGCGGGACAGCCTGCGGGGCGATCTTGACCAGATCAAGGCCGGCGTCCTCAGCAGCGCGCATGGCCACCTGAATGCTGACCACGCCCTTCTGCTCGCCGTCAGCACCGATCAGGCGAACCTCACGGTCACGGATCTGACCGTTGATCTCCAGTTCCTTCGACTTTCCAGCGGTAGCGATAATGAATGCACCTCCAAACAATAGTCCATAGTGTTGCGTTTTTGGCATAGAAAACGCGGCCGCCCCAGTTTCGGGACAGCCGCGCAAAATTCACTCAAAAGCGCGATTCGTTCTTTAAAACGAACCGGTTCGGGGTATAGCCCGGGAGTCCAAACTCCGCAAGGCGAGCGCGGCACAGGCCGTAGCTGCTTTCTTTACTCGGATATTCTACCACACCCCGGGAAGGCTGTCAAGCATTTTTATGCGATTTTTCAGAAAAAGATGCCCGGACAACGGAATGGGGGAGCGGCATTTCTGCCGTTCCCCCGTTGATTGCATCTGGCGGGTGTGCCCGTTCCCGCATTTCTTTTGACCCAGTGGGTGTGTAGCAGCACGCTCTCTACTTCAAATGCACTCTTATCCTATGCTGATTATACCACGATTATTCCCGGCTGTAAAGCAGCCGATTCTTCTCCATCAGCTTTTTCAGATTGCGCTCCCGGATG
Organism: Faecalibacterium sp.; assembly: GCF_052358865.1. Classification (NCBI taxonomy): domain Bacteria; kingdom Bacillati; phylum Bacillota; class Clostridia; order Eubacteriales; family Oscillospiraceae; genus Faecalibacterium; species Faecalibacterium sp. Next base: position 2,561 of record NZ_DAWCVJ010000051.1, on the reverse strand, counting down.
CGGTAAAAGGTCATGACAGAATTCTTGCGGTCTGGCCGGTCTGTTTCCATCACCAGCCTTACGACGACATTCAGATTGGTCTCCGGGAAACGCTTTATTGCAAAGACTGTTCCGATATGCTTTTCATCCACCAGCAGAATATCCGGCCTCAGGACGGTTTCCTTACCATATAGAGCGAACAGCTCCACATCCTCCGGATGGCGTTCCCGGATGTGTTCCATCCTCTCCTCTGTGACCACGACCTCCTTCGTCCGCAGCTCGCCGAAGTATCCCTGCAGGAGCGATGACTCGATTTCACCTAAAAGCAATGTTCCCATAGTTCTATGCTCCTGTCGTTTTATACTTCGATCAATTCCCCCAGCTCCAGCGAGTAGATTCCCTTATACGTCACCCGCCGGGGCGCGAAGCGCTTGTCGATGGCTTTGGCGTACAGCTCCAGCTGGGCGCGGTAGGCGCGAACGAAATCGGCGCGTGTCTTGCGGCGGTCGGTCTTGTAGTCCAGCAGCTCGAGGTGGTCGGGGTAGACGAGGACGATGTCCGCGATGCCCTGCACCAGCACCCCGGCGTCGGCAGCGCTGTCCCCCTCCGGCAGGGCACGTCCCTGCGCGGCCATGACCTCTGCGGCGGGCAGCGAGGTGATGAAGGCCAGCTCCCGCAGCACCTCCTCCGCACCGCAGATGCGGTCAAAGGCCTCGCTGCGCACAAAGCGGAGGATCTTATTTTCATCCAGTTTTTCGGCGATGGCGGGGGGTGTGAGCTGTGCCGCCACCTGACGTTCCCGCTCGGTGCGGACTGCATCCAGCACAGCGGCATCCTCCCCGCCCCGCACCGCCGCCAGCGCGGCAAAGTCGGCGTGCTCGAGGAAGGCGTGGAGGGCCGTGCCCATCTCGGCAGCGGTGAGGCCGTCCTTCGAGAGGAAGCCCGGGCGCTCAAGAGTGGTGCGTTCGGCGGCGTGGACGAGGCTGGTGACGCTGACCTTGGCGGGGATATTTGCCAGCGCCGCCGCCGGATACTGCCAGCCGAAGCCCTGCCGCAGCGTTTCCACAAGGGCAGGGTCGGCCTCGGGCTGAGGCGGCGCATTCTCCTCGGTGCGCGGCCCTGCGGGCGGGAGGGGGTCTGCCTGCACCGTGAGGGTGAGGGTGCTCCCGGTGTCCACAAAGGGCAGTTCAAGGTTCCCCGCAAGGCGGCGGAGCGGCCCGCCGTTCGGGTGGACGAGGAGGGCTGCCCGCAGCCAGTCGGCAAAGCTGCCCGCCTGCGCGTTCAGGGTCTGGCCCGCCCCGGCGGCAAGGAAGGCGGCGGCTTTGGCGAAGGGGTTGGACGTCCGGCCGATGCCCAGCGGGACGGTGAGGATGAGCTTGTCCTGCGCCCGGGTGAGCGCCACATACAAAAGCCGCATCTGCTCGCTGCGCAGTTCAGCGGCGTGGACAGTGGCAAGGGCGGTGTAGGCCGCCGTCCGATAAGACCCCTCGCCGCCCTCGGGACGGAGGCGGAGTCCCGCCCCGCAGACCCGGTGGAGCAGGACGGGCTGGCGGGTGTCGGCGGCGTTGAACTGCCGGGCCGTGTCGGCCACGAAGACCACCGGGAACTGCAGGCCCTTGGAGCGATGGATGGTCATGATGGTGACGCAGCCGGGCCTTGCCCCGCCGGGGGTGGTCTCCTGCCCGGTGGAACCGGCCAGCGCGGCCGCATCGATGGCCCGGACGAGGGCCGAGATGCCCCCCGCGCCCGCACCGGCGCAGAAAGCGGCAAACCTTCTTGCGTCCTCCCGGCGGCGCTGACCGTTCTCCATGGCACCGAGGGCGGCGAGGTAGCCGGTGGAGACGAAGATCTCCTCCAGCAGTTCCTCCACCGGCACGCTCCGGGCCATCCGGCGCAGGGCGGCGAGGCGCTGGTAAAAAGCCCCCACCCGGCGGGTGAAGTCATCCTCCGCCCCGCTGCGTGCAGCCTGCAATACCGCGCCGTAGAGGCTGATGCGGGTGTGCTGGTCGGTGCTCTGCGCTCCCGCCCGGAGACGGACGAGGTCATCGTCGGTGAAGCCGAACATGGGGCCGAGCATAGCGGCAGCAAGGTAGATGTCCTGCGCGGGGTTGTCGATGACCCGCAGCAGGGCGATGAGGGGGCGGATGTGGGGTGCGTCCAAGAGGTTCTCCCGGGCGTCGGCGTAGACCGGGATGCCCCGGGCCGTCAGGGCCTCGGCGTAGGCCGGAAAGTCGCCGCGTGCTGCCAGCAGGACGCAGCAGTCCTCATACTGCACCGGACGGGTGGTGCCACCATCCCGCACCGGCTCACCGGAGGACACCATCGTCTCGATGCGGTCGGCAATATAATTTGCATCCGTCTCGGCGGTGTCATCGGACAGGAAGCAGGCCTCCACGCTGCCCTCATACTCCCCCGGCGCACCGCAGACAAGGCGCTGGCCGTCGCCGTAGGCCGTATCGCCCAGCTGAGGGGTCATGAGCTGTTCGAAGAGAAAGTTGATGCCCGCCACCACCTGCGGGGCGGAGCGGAAGTTGGCGTCCAGCGCCAGCAGGGCGTTCCTGCCGGAGGCCCCCTCTTCGGGG
>NZ_DAWCVJ010000050.1:0-18721 GCF_052358865.1 Faecalibacterium sp. | reverse complement strand
GCAAGCCTTTTTTACAAGTTTTTTGCTCTTTTTTCGCCTTTGCACTTTTTTACCAGTTTTTCGCAGCGTTTTGACCTGTTTTTTGCTTTCGTTCTTCCTTATTATAATATAAAAGCAGAGCGGGCACTTTCAGGGCTTTCTGCCCCCAAAAACACCCGCTCTGTTTCCTGTCTTATTCTCTCATCAGAAATAGCACTTGATCTGGAACCGGTCGGCGCTGTCCTGCTTCTTTTCCACCACGATATGCTCATGATTGAAATCGAAATGCACCGGCGTGCACAGATCCGTATTGCGGGTCAGACGCAGCAGCTCCTGCACCCGCTTCTTCTCCTCCGGCACATAGAACAGATAGCTCACGCCCTCCTTCTTTGCGCGGCCGGTGCGGCCGATGCGGTGGGTATAGTGCTCGTTGTCGCCGGGGACATCGTAGTTGATGACCGCATCCACATCCGAGACGTCGATGCCACGGGCCGCCACATCGGTGGCCACCAGCACGTTCAGTTTTCCATCCCGGAAATTCTGCATGATGCGGTTGCGCTCACTCTGGGAGAGGTCGCCGTGAAGGCAGTCCACTGAGAAGTTCAGCCGGGCCAGCTGGTTCGCCAGCGCCGCCGTATTGAATTTGGTGTCGCAGAACACCATGACCCGCTTATAGCCCTCCCCAATGATGATCTGCGCCAAGTCCGACAGCTTATTGCGGCCGGAGGTCTCCAGCATATACTGAGTGATCTTCGGCTGGCTCTCTTCCTTGGGCTGGACGGTGATCTCTTCGGCGTCCTTCTGATACATCCAGCCGATGTCCATCACCTCCCGGCTGATGGTGGCCGAGAACATGGAGAGGGACTTGCGGGCCTTCATCAGGCCGATGATGTGCCGCACGTCCTTATAAAAGCCCATATTCAGCATCTCATCGGCCTCATCCAGCACCACCTGCGTCACATGGTCGAGGTCGATGCTGTGGTGCTTGTAGTGATCCATAAGGCGGCCCGGAGTCGCCACGACGATCTGACAGCCCTCGGCGAGGCGCTTGGCCTGCTTTTCCATATTTGCGCCGCCGTAGACGCAGACCACCTGCACTTCCGGCATGAAATAGGTCAGCCCGGCCAGCTCCTCGGCGATCTGCTGCGCCAGCTCGCGGGTCGGGGCCAGAATGACGGCCTGCGGGGCCTTGAGGGCGGGGTCGATGTGCTCCGCCACCGGGATGCCGAAGGCGCAGGTCTTGCCGGTGCCGGTGGGGGCTTTGGCGATGACGTCGCGCCCGGCCAGCATGACGGGGATGGTCTTTTCCTGCACCTCGGTCATTTCCGCAAAGCCCATCCGCTCTACGGCCTTATGGATGGCCTCGCTGCACTGTAACTCGCTGTAAAGCATGGATCCTTCTACTCCGTTCCTTTTTCGTTTTTCTTCTGCGCAATGCCCTCTGGGGGCCGCTTTTCGTGATGATATGCCCAGTATACCATGAAAATCGCATTCTGTCAGCAAAAAAGCGCCGCATCCCGGGTCAAGGATGCAGCGCTTGCGCGTTATGTTCTATCAGGCGGTCTCTTCGACGCTCTTTGCGGCACGGCCTGCCTCAAGCTTCTGCTTGAAACGGCCGCTGGCCTTGAAGCCGGGGATAGAGGTAGACTCCAGACGGCTGGAGACCTTGGTCTTGGGGTTGGTATAAGCCTTCGGCTTGCGGGGACGCATCTCGAAGCGGCCAAAGCCAGCGATAGTGACCTTTTCGTCGGCACGCAGGCAATCGGCGATCTGGTCAAACAGTGCGTCCATCGTGGTCTCGACCTGCGCTTCGGTGAAGCCGGTCTTGCGTGCCACAGTTTCGATCATCTGGGAACGAGTCATGTATCTATATCCTCCTGGAACGTCCAAAAGTAACGTCTTTTGGCAAATTTTGCGTTGTTGAGTATAACAAATGCAGCCCCTCATTACGAGGGGCTGCGCACAAACGGTATATTTTTGCGCACGAAGTAGTGGAGCGTGTTTATTTTTTATGATACAGCGTTGCAATATCCACCAGCGGGATGTCCTTCATGCTGTGCTCGCTGCGCAGGCAGTTGACCAGAGCATTGGCCGTATCCACAGCCGTGATACAGGGGATGCTCAGCTCCACAGCCTTGCGGCGCAGGCGGACGGAATCGCGCTTGGGGTCGCGGCCCTTGGCGCTGGTGGAGAAGACATAGTCCACCAGACCGCTCTGCAGAAGGTCCACGATATTCGGCGCTTCACCGGACATATTCCGCACCTCATTGCAGGGCACCATGTGCTTGTTGAGCCATGCGCAGGTGCCGGAGGTGCCGTAGAGCTTATAGCCCATGCTCTTGAGTTTCCACGCGATGTCCACGAACTCGGGCTTGTCGCTGTCCTTCACGGTGAAGATGCAGCAGGAAGCCGGGCCGGGGGTCTTGAAGGTGTAGCCCGCGCCGATGAGGCCCTTGAGCAGGGCATCGTGGTAGTTGGGCGCAATGCCCAGCACCTCGCCGGTGGACTTCATCTCAGGGCCGAACTGGGTATCGACGCCATGCAGCTTCTCGAAACTGAAGACAGGCACCTTAACAGCCACATAGGGGGCATTGGGGTGCAGGCCGGTGCCGTAGCCCATATCGGTCAGCTTCTCGCCGAGGCAGCAGCGGACGGCCAGATCGACCATCGGGACGCCCGTGACCTTGGAGATATAGGGCACCGTACGGGAGGAGCGGGGGTTGACCTCGATGACGTAGACCTTGCCGTTGGAGACCGCATACTGGACGTTGACCAGACCGGTGACGTGCAGCTCCCGGGCAAAGCGGCCGGTGTAGTCCACCATCGTGTCGATCTCGGCCTGCGTCAGATGCTGGGCCGGGTAGACACAGATGGAGTCGCCGGAGTGGACGCCGGTGCGCTCCACCTGCTCCATGATGCCGGGGATGAGGTAGTTTTCGCCGTCGCAGATGGCGTCCACCTCGCACTCGGTGCCCATGATGTACTTATCCAGCAGGACAGGGTGGTCCATATCGACGTGCTCGGTGATGACGCCCATATATTCGATGACGTCCGCCTTGGTGTAGGCCACGATCATGTTCTGACCGCCGAGGACGTAGGAGGGGCGCATCAGGACGGGCAGACCGATCTCGTCGGCTGCGGCCAGTGCCTCCTCCAGATTAAAAACGGTGCGGCCGGGGGCGCGGGGGATGTTGCAGCGCTCCAGCAGCTCGTCGAAGCGCTCGCGGTCCTCTGCCTCATCGATGGCATCCGCCGGGGTGCCGAGGATGGGCAGACCGATCTCGTCCATATGCTTTGCCAGCTTGATGGCGGTCTGACCGCCGAACTGGACGACGCAGGCGTCGGGCTTCTCGGTGGCGATGATGTTGTCCACGCTCTCCGGGTTCAGGGGGTCGAAGTAGAGGCGGTCGCCGGTGTCAAAGTCGGTGGAGACGGTCTCAGGGTTGTTGTTGACCAGAATGGCCTCACAGTCGTGCTTCTTCAGCGTCCAGACGCAATGGACCGAGCAGTAGTCGAATTCGATGCCCTGACCGATGCGGATGGGGCCGGAGCCGAAGACGAGGACCTTCTTCTTTTTCGGCTCACCCTGCGCGGCAGCCTTGGCTTCTTTCTCGGCGATGAATGCAGCGGCCTCGTTGTCGCCGTCGTAGGTGGAGTAGAAGTAAGGGGTGTTGGCCGAGAACTCGGCGGCACAGGTATCGACCATCTTGAAGCCGGCGCGGTAGTTCTCCACGGGGAGCTTGTCCACCTTGGCCAGACGCTTGATGGTCTTATCCTGAAAGCCGTACTTCTTGGCTTCCCTGTACTGGGCCTCGGTCAGGACGCCCTCGCACTTGGCCAGACCCTTTTCGAGGTCTGCCAGATGCTGCATCTTGTCGAGGAACCACCAGTCGATCTTGGTGATGCGGTAGATGGTCTGGTGGTCGATGCCGCGCTTGAGGGCCTCGTAGACGCAGAAGACGCGCTCTGCGTCCTGCACATACATATGCTCCACGATCTCCTCATCGCTCAGCTCCTCGAAGGGCTTGTGGGTCAGGGTATCCATTCCCAGCTCGATGGAGGAGACGGCCTTCATCATGGCAGCCTCGAAGCTGTTGCCGATGCTCATGACCTCGCCGGTGGCCATCATCTGGGTGCCCAGAGACTTGTCGGCGTAGACGAATTTATCGAAGGGCCACTTCGGGTACTTGACCACGATGTAGTCCAGCGCAGGCTCGAAGCAGGCGCAGGTCTTGCCGGTGACATCGTTGGTGATCTCGTCCAGCGTGTAGCCGATGGCGATCTTCGTCGCCACCTTGGCGATGGGGTAACCGGTGGCCTTGGAGGCCAGCGCGGAGGAGCGGGACACACGGGGGTTGACCTCGATGACCGCGTAGTCGAAGCTGTCGGGCTTGAGCGCGAACTGGCAGTTGCAGCCGCCCTCGATGCCCAGCTCGGTGATGATGTCCAGCGCAGCGGTGCGCAGCATCTGGTACTCGTGGTCGGTCAGAGTCTGGGAGGGTGCCACGACCACAGAGTCGCCGGTGTGGATGCCGACGGGGTCGAGGTTCTCCATGTTACAGACGGTGATGACGTTGCCCTTGTGGTCACGCATGACCTCATACTCGATCTCTTTCCAGCCCGCGATGCACTTTTCCACAAGGATCTGGTGGATGGGGGAAAGACGGAGGCCGTTGGTGCCGATCTCAATGAGCTTTGCCTTGTTCGCGCAGATGCCGCCGCCGGTGCCGCCCATGGTGAAGGCCGGGCGGACGATGACGGGGTAGCCGATGCGGTCGGCGCAGGCCAGTGCGTCCTCCAGCGTCTCCACGACCTCAGAGGGGATGATGGGCTGATGCAGCTTCTCCATCGTCTCCTTGAACAGCTCACGGTCCTCGGCGCGGTCGATGGTCTCCGGCTTGCAGGCCAGCAGACGGATGCCGCTGCGGTCAAGGTAGCCGGAGCGAGCCAGCTCCATGGAGAGGTTCAGGCCCATCTGGCCGCCGAGGTTGGGCAGCACGGAGTCGGGCTTCTCGATGTCGAGGATGCGCTCCACGACCTCGAGGGTCATCGGCTCGATGTAAACATGGTCGGCCACGTCGGGGTCGGTCATGATGGTAGCGGGGTTGGAGTTGAGCAGAACGGTCTCGATGCCCTCTGCTTTCAGGGCGCGGCACGCCTGCGTGCCGGAGTAGTCGAACTCAGCAGCCTGACCGATGATGATGGGGCCGGAGCCGATGACCAGCACTTTTTTGATTCTGGGGTCCTTAGGCATTTCAGCGTGCCTCCTTCTTTGCTGCTTTGACGTTGTTCAGGAAGCGGTCGAACAGGAACTCGGTGTCCTTGGGGCCGCCGTTGGCTTCGGGGTGGAACTGGACGGTGAAGCAGTTCCACTTCTTGTACTTGATGCCCTCGCAGGTGCCGTCGTTGGCGTTCACCTGTGCCACCTCGCCCATCTCGGCGGGCAGCTCGTCGCCCACGACTGCATAGCCGTGGTTCTGGCTGGTGATGAAGGTGCGGCCCGACTCAAAATCGGTGACGGGCTGGTTGGCACCGCGGTGGCCGTACTTGAGCTTCATGGTCTTGGCACCGGCGGCCAGTGCAGAGAGCTGATGGCCGAGGCAGATGCCGAAGGTGGGGATGTTCAGCTCAAAGATCTGCTTGAGGTTCTCGATGACCTCCACCGGCTCGGCGGGGTCGCCGGGGCCGTTGGAGAGCATGATGCCGTCCGGGGCCAGAGCTGCGACCTCCTCGGCGGTGGCAAAGGCAGGCATGACCGTCACCTTGCAGCCCCGCTTGACGAGGCAGCGGACGATGTTCCGCTTGCAGCCGTAGTGCATCAGCACGATGTGGGTCTCGCCCTTCTCGTTGTAGACCTCAGGCTTTGCGCAGGTGACGCTCTTGACGGCGTCGGTAACGGCGTAGGCCCGGATGTCTGCCAGCAGGGCCTCGGTCTTCTCCGCGTTGGCCGGGTCGGCGGGGTCGAAGGTGGTCAGGATGGCGCCGTTCATAACGCCGCTCTCCCGGATGATGCGGGTGAGGTGGCGGGTGTCGATGCCCTCGATGCCGATGGTATTGTTTTTCTTCAGAAAGCTGTCCAGCGTCTCCTCACAGCGCCAGTTGGACGGGGTCTTGCAGGCCTCGCGGACGATGTAGCCCTTGGCCCAGATCCGGTCCGACTCCATATCGTCCTTATTCATGCCGTAGTTGCCGATGAGGGGGTAGGTCTGGGTGATGATCTGGCCGTAGTAGCTGGGGTCGGTCAGGGTCTCCTGAAAGCCCACCATGCCGGTGGCAAAGACGACCTCGCCCACGGTGACGCCCTCTGCGCCCACCGACTGGCCGGCAAAGACCATACCGTTCGCCAAAAGAAGATATGCGTTCATAGATACTCCTCGCTTCAACACGCCTGCGCGTTTACAGGGTCTGCTTGGCTTCCTGCTTCATCTTGCGGCTGCCCAGATGCACCAGAGGCAGCTTGCCCTCCTTGCAGATGGGGCACTCCTCGGGGGCGTAGTTGGGCAGGTCCAGCTTGAGGGCGCTTGCCACGATGGGGATGGGGGACGGAGCCTCGGGCTTGGTGCGGTCCACCACGCAGGTGATGCCGAGGCAGACGCCGCCGGCCTCTTCGATGACGCGCTTGGTCTCCAGAGAGGAGATGCCGGTGGTCACGACGTCCTCCGCGATGAGGCACTTCTCACCCGGATGGATGGCAAAGCGCTTCAGGGTCATCACGTTGTCCACGCGCTCGGTAAAGATGGCGCGCTTGCCGGTCTGGCGGGCCAGCTCGTAGGCGTAGACGATGCCGCCCATGGCCGGGCCGACGATGACGTCCACATCCATCTCCTTGATCTTATCGGCCACGGCCTTCATGACCTCGGCGCAGCGGTCGGGGTACTGCTGCAGATAAGCCATCTGGCAGTATGCGCTGGAATGGCGGCCGGAGGAAAGCAGGAAATGGCCCTCCAGAAATGCGTCACAGCTCTTCAGAATCTCAAGTGCTTCACTCATGGTATTTCTCCCTCTCTATGTTCCGTTGTTTTCGTTCATGCGGTATTGTACCACGCATTTTGTCAAAACGCAAATTTATTCACAAATTTTAAGATTTGATGAATATTTGCAGATGTTATGCGCTTAAACTTTATTTTATACACTCAGCGTGCGCAGCCGCGGATCTCGTCCAGCGTCCGGACGCCGTGGGCATCCATCCATGCAGCCATCTCCTCGGCGATGGTCTCCATCGCCCGGGGGTTGGCAAAGTTCGCTGCGCCCACCTGCACCGCCGCCGCACCGGCCATGATGAACTCCAGTGCGTCGCGGCCGGTGGCGATGCCGCCGAGGCCCACCACCGGGATGTTCACTGCGCCGACGGCCTGCCAGACCATCCGCAGGGCGATGGGGCGCACCGCCGGGCCGGACAGACCGGCAAAGATGTTGTCGAACACCGGGCGGCGCTTCTCGAGGTCGATGGCGCAGGCCTGAAAGGTGTTGGTCAGGCTGATGGCGTCTGCACCGGCGGCTTCCACCGCCTTGCACATCGCGGGGATGTTCTCGGCCTGCGGGCTGAGCTTGACCATCAGGGGTTTCTTGCAGGCGTCGCGGACCATCCGCACCACCTCGCCGGCGGCCTCAGCCTTGACGCCGTAGGCCATGCCGCCCACCTTGACGTTGGGGCAGGAGATGTTCAACTCCACGATGTCCACGCCGCTCTCGCTGAGCATGGCCGCACCCTCGACGTACTCTTCCTCGCTGTGGCCGCCGAGGTTGGCAATGGCCACCGTGCCATACTTCTGCTTCAGCTCCAGCATCTCGCCCAGCTCCACATCAATGAAGTGCTGGACGCCGGGGTTCTGCAGGCCGATGCTGTTGATGAGGCCCGAGGGGGTCTCCCAGAGCCGCTCGCCCTTGTTGCCGTACTGACCGTAGAGAGTCAGGCCCTTGCCCGAGATGCCGCCGATCTTCGAGAAATCGGCCAGCTCTTCGTATTCCACGCCGTAGCCCACCGTGCCCGAGGCCCCGATGATGGGGCTGTTCATGGTGAAGCCCAGCAGGTTCGTTTTCAGATCTGCCATCAGAACACCTCCGCTGCATCAAACACAGGGCCATTCTTGCATACGCTCTTGCCCTCGCCGCTTCTGGTCTCGCAGGTGCAGCCGAGGCAGGCACCGATGCCGCAGGCCATCTTCTTTTCCAGACTGACGAAGCAGGGGGTGCCCTTCTCCGCGCAGAGGCGGGCGGCGTTCCGCATCATGACCGTGGGGCCGCAGACCAGCACCACGTCATAATCTGCCGGGTCGTACAGCTGGGTGACAAAGCCGTGGAAGCCCACCGCGCCGGTATCCGTAGACACCTTGACGCTGTTTGCAATGGAGCGGTATTCCTCCATGCAGTAGGGCTTATCCCGGAAGCCGAAGAAGACGTCGGGCTTGACCCCGCCCGCCGCCAGCTCACGGGTGAGCTGATACATGGGGGCGGTGCCGATGCCGCCGCCCACGACGGCGATCTTCTTGTACCGGCTCAGCAGGTCGGCCGTATCGAAGCCGTTGCCCATGGGACCGGTGAGCTGGAAGCTGTCGCCCGGCATCAGGGCCGTCAGCTTCCGGGTGCCCTCGCCCACGACGGCGTACAGAAACTCGACGGTCTGGGTCTCGGCGTCCCACTTGTGGACGCTGATGGGCCGGGAAAGGAAGGGCGCTTCGTCCGCGCCCCATGCACGCAGGGTGAAGAACTGCCCGGCGTGGGGGATGTGCTCACGGTCCGGCCAGAGGACGGTCAGCAGGCGGATGTCCTCCGCGATGACCTCATGGCGCAGGACAGTGGCCTCACAGCAGGCTGCACGCATGGGCAATGGCCTCCTTCATGTTCACACACTCGTTGTAAGCGGCCTCGTCGAAGGCCACGCCCGGCTGCTTCTTGTAGGCCAGCAGGATGCCGCGGCTGGAGTTGACCACGCCGCCGTTGCTCTTGCTCAGATACTGGGCGATATCCTCGGCCTTGCCGCCCTGTGCGCCGTAGCCGGGGATGAGGAAGAAGCTGTCCTTGTACTTGGCGCGGATCTCGGTGGCCTCCTCGATGTGGGTGCCGCCGATGACCAGACCAATGGAGGAGTAGCCGTGCTCGCCCATGTAGTCCTTGCCGAGAGCATTCAGCTTGTCGCCCACGAGGTCGTAGACGTGGCGGCCGTCGGCCAGCTTCTCGTACTCGAAGTCCTTTGCGCCGCCGTTGGAGGTGCGGCAGAGGACGAACATACCCTTGCCCTGCTTCTCGGCGTAGGGCAGATAGGGGCTGATGGAGTCCAGACCCATGTAGGGAGCCAGCGTGACGAAGTCGGCCTCGAAATCGCCGGTAAAGTGGCCCATGGCGTACATTTCGGCGGTCTTGGCGATGTCGCCGCGCTTGATGTCGGCGATGACCGGCACACCGGCCTCGCGGACGGCCTTCAGGGTGTCGGCATATGCCTTCAGGCCCTCGAGGCCCAGAGCCTCATAGTAAGCGATCTGCACCTTGTAGCAGCCGGCCACCGCCTTGGTAGCGTCGATGAGCTTCTTGTTGAAGCGGACGATGTTCTCACCCTTGGAAAGGGTGCTGTCCACAAAATCTGCGGGCAGGTAGCTGAAATCGGTGTCCAGACCCACGCAGACCGGGCCGCGTGCTTCGACTGCTTCGTAGAGCTTATCCATGTTCGTCATTTTGGGGTTCCTCCTGTTGTCTCTCTTTTTATAGGTATCTCTTCTATTGTCAGCATCCTTGCCCTCTCCGTCACGGCTGACACCGTGCCACCTCTCCCAAAGGGAGAGGCTTTCGCTTGACCGCCACGCTTTTGGCTCTCCCCTTGGGAGAGCTGGCGCGCAGCGCCTGAGAGGGCTAGGCCGTGAAAGGTTTTTTATTCTTCCGCCTGATAGGTCAGCTGGCCGCCCTTGACGGTGGCGCAGACCCTGCCGTAGAGCTGTGCCCCGTCGAAGGGGCAGTTGTGGGACTTGGAGTGGAGCTTATCCTTGTCCACCGTATAGGGGGTGTCAAGATCCACCAACACGAAGTCGGCGTCATAGCCCGGCTCCAGCTGTCCCTTGGCAAGGCCCAGGATCTCCGCCGGGCGGGTGCTCATCAGGTGGCTCAGCAGCTCAAGGGGCAGCCCCTCCTCTTTGCAGAGCTTGGTGTAGCAGACGCCGAAGGCCGTCTCGCTGCCCACCATGCCGGCCATTCCCTTGAGCTTATCTTCCTCGGAGTGGGGGGCGTGGTCGGTGGCGATGGCGTCCACCACGCCGCTGCGGATGCCGTCGATAAGAGCCTGCACATCGTCCGCCGTGCGGATGGGCGGGTTGACGCGGTAGTCGCAGGTGTCGTTGGTGAACCAGAGATGGTGAGGCGTCACCTCGCAGGTGACAGGCGCGCCCCGCAGCTTTGCCATCTGGATGGCCTCGATGGCTCCCCGGGTGGAGACGTGGCACATATGCAGCCGGGTCTGATAGTATTCGCTCAGCCAGCAGTTGCGCACCGTCTCGATGTCCTCGGCCAGACGATAATCCCACGGGCTGATCTCCATATCCTCGGCGTGGCTCATCACGGTGATGTCGCGCTGGGTGCAGATGGCGAAAGCCCGGGCCATGGTGGCGTTGTCCTGCACGCCGTGGCCGTCCTCGGTGATGAAGCGGACCGAGGCGGGCAGGGTCTTGAGGTGGTCGATGGTCTTGCCGTCGAAGTTCTCGGTGATGGAGACGGTCTGGTTCACATCGCACAGGCCCACCTCTGCGGCCTTCTGCTCCACCATCGCAGCCTGTGCAGCGGAAGAGCAGACGGGCTTGGTGTTGGGCATCAGGTTCACGAAGGTGTAGCCGCCTGCGGCTGCGGCCCGGCTGCCCGTCTCGATGTCTTCTTTATATTCAAAGCCCGGGGTACGCCAGTGGCAGTGCAGATCCACAAAGGCGGGCAGCACGGTCAGCCCCCCGGCGTCCAGCACCGTCTCGTCCTCTCCGGCCAGCGCGGCCAGTCCCTGACCGACGGCGGCGATCTTTCCGTCCTTTGCATACAGCTCCACCGGCCGGCCCTCGGCGTTGACAGCGTTGATGAGCAGCATAAGATTACCTCCCTGTCTGTGTTTGTCTGGTTTCATCGTCCGGGTGTGTCGGCCCTCAGAAGGGCAAAAAAAAACTTTTCCCCGCAAAGGGAAAAGTCAACACGCTAGAAAAGGAAACACCGGAGCCACAGCAAAAACGGCTGCAAACTGATTCTTCCGCTTTGCACGCATCATCTTAGCCTTCATGCTCCCGTCTCCTTTTCTGTTCCGTTCTTTTCGATATATTTTAGCATAGAAACGCGAAATGTGTCAATGCCTTCGGCCTCTTTTCTGTGTGAAAAGGTTTAACGCTGCAAGCGGCGATTTTTAGCTACTCTACCGAAAAATCCCGCCTCTCCCCCGCCGCCAAAGGTCCTGTGCAAAAAAAATCCTCATTTTCGCTCTCATATCCTACCATTTTACTGTACATTAAAGTTTCGTTGTGCTATTATAGTGTCTATCAGAGAGGGGCCGCCATTGCGGGCGGCAAAAATGGAGGTTTTCTGTTATGGGGCTTTTAGAGGACGCGCGGAACATCCAGCGCAAGGACCCCGCAGCACGCACCGTGCTGGAGGTCATACTGCTTTACCCAGGCTTTCACATTCTGGTCTACCACCGCGTCGCGCACTGGCTGTTCGAGCACAAGCACTTCTTCCTCGCCCGCTGGGTCAGCCAGCGGGGCCGGCATAAGACCGGCATCGAGATCCACCCCGGCGCAAAGATCGGCAAGTGCCTGTTCATCGACCACGGCATGGGCATCGTCTTTGGCGAGACGGCGGAGATCGGCGACAACTGCACCATCTACCACGGCGTGACCCTCGGCGGCACCGGCAAGGACACCGGCAAGCGCCATCCCACCTTGGGCAACAATGTCCTCATCGGCGCGGGCACCAAGGTCCTCGGCCCGGTGTATATCGGCGACAACGCCCGCATCGGCGCGGGCAGCGTGGTGCTCAAGAACCTGCCCGCCAACTGCACCGCCGTGGGCGTGCCTGCCGAGGTGGTGCGCATCAACAACAAAGCCGTCAACCCGGCCGACGACCTCGACCAGCAGGACCTGCCGGACGTCATGGCCCAGCGCCTTCTGGACCTCGACCGCCGCATCGGCCAGCTGGAAAAAGCCGCGCAGGGCGACATCCCTCCCACGGCCCAGCAGGTGGCCGCACGCCAGCGGACATCACTCCGGACATAACGAAAGCGGAAGCTCTCCCTCGGGAAAGCTTCCGCTTTTTGCTTTATCGGATCAGCTCTTTGACCTTTTCCACCGCCGCTGTCACCAGCTGGCCGATGGGCTGGTCGGGCACCCCCACCACGATGTTGTCGCAGTGGTTGATGGGGATGAGCACCCGGGTCGCGTCGCTCTGACAGACTGCCGCCGCCATCGCCGGGGTGATCTCGCCCAGCAGCGAATCCGCGATGACGATGCCGATGGGGCCTACGATGACGTCCGCCCGGCGGCAGTTGACCACCACGGCGTTCTCGCCGGTGGCGGCGCGCGGTGCGCCCGCCCGGAGCATGGCCGAGGCCGCAAGACTGTTGGTGCCCACAGCGGTCAGCTCCGCGTCCGGGCATCCGGCTGCGAGAGCTGCGACCAGCTGACGGCCCAGTCCGCCGCCCTGCCCGTCAATGACCAGCACCCGGCTCAAAAGTCGATCTCCTCCAGACGCAGCAGCGCGATGATGTAGATCTTGAGGGCCTCCAGCAGCTTGTCGATGGGAGCGGCCTCGTTCGCACCGTGCATCGGGCCGCCGAACTCGGGCAGCACCATGTCGCTGTGCTCCGGGCCGAAGCTGACGGCATAGGGGAAGTGGCGGGCATAGGTGCCGCCGCCCATGGTGAAGGGGGTGGCGTTCTCGCCGGTGACTTCGTTGTAGGTGTCGATGCAGGCCTTGATGGCGGGGGTGTCCGCCTCGATGTAGAAAGGCTTTGCGCTGCCCACATCGGTCAGCTCTGCGCCGGTGCCGATGGCGGCACGGATCTTTGCGGCGATGGCGTCGCCGTCGGTGCAGGTGGGATAGCGGCTGTCCATGGTCTGGACCATCCGGCCATCCACCATCGACATCTTGCCGCCGATGATGGTCAGCGGGCCGAAGGGGCCGTCGGCACAGTCGATGCCCAGACCCGCACCGGCGGTGGAGTCGTGCAGCTTCTTGACGGCTTCCAGATAGGCGCGCTCGGCGTCGTTGCACAGGCCGTTGTCCAGCAGGTAGTTCACCACCAGACCGATGGCGTTGACGGTGCCCTCCGGCATGGCAGCATGGCCGGACTTGCCCCAGCCGCGGATGCGGACGCCCTCGCCTTCCGGCTCGAGGGTGATGTTGGGGGCATTGCGCAGCTTGGTGATGTCGGTGGTCACGAGGGCGCTGGCGCGGTCCGGCACAGCGTTGGTGGCGACGCCGCCCTCAAAGTCCTTGATGACGCCGTTGCAGACCGGGCTGACCAGCTTGCCGTCGAAGTGGCCCTTCTCGCCGTTGCAGACCGGGAACTCGGCGTCCGGGGTAAAGCAGAACACCGGGGCCGGGTAGTTGGCGAGGTAGTAGTCCACATCGTGCATATGGGTCTCCTCGTTGTCGCCCACGAGGGCACGGATGGGGTAGCGCAGGGAGACGCCCTCCTCCTTGAGGAACTTCAGGGCATACAGGGTAGCCACCATCGGGCCTTTGTCGTCCGCCACGCCGCGGCCGATCATCCAGCCGTCGCGGATCTCCATCTGGAAGGGATCCTGCGTCCAGCCGTTGCCCTCGGGCACCACGTCCACATGGCAGATGGTCGCCAGATACTTCTCGGCGTCCGCACCGGCCAGCTCGGCGTAGCCGATGTGACCCTCGCAGTTGCGGGTGGCAAGGCCCATCCCTGCAGCCAGCTCCAGCGTCTTGTCCAGAGCGGCCCGGGGGCCTGCGCCGTAGGGTGCACCCTCTTCCGGGGTGCCCTCCACGCTGTTGATGGACACCAGTGCAGCAATATCCTTCAGGAGCTGCTCTTTGTTCGCCGCGATGAACGCGTCAATCTTCTGATTCAAGGCCTCTTGCATCTTTGATTCGTCCTTTCTTTGCCTTTGTTCAAGACACACTGCTGTTATTCTAGCACACTTTGCAGCGGAAAACCAGCCCTCTCCGGCCCATGCAGCGCGAAAGAGCTTCCGATTCACACCGCAAACAGCCCGCTCAGCGCACCCAGAAGGCCCGCGCTGGCCAGACCCATGATGATGCCGGCCAGCAGCACGCCGCCCATGCAGGCGACGAGCACGTCCTTGAATTTCATATCGAGGATGGAGGCGGCCAGCGTTCCCGTCCATGCGCCGGTGCCCGGCAGCGGGATGCCCACAAAGAGCAGCAGCGCGGCCACAAGGCCCCGACCAGTCTTGGCCTCCAGCGCGCGGCCTCCCTTTTCGCCCTTGACGATGCAGAAGTGGCAGAAGGGGCCGATGAGGGGCTTGTGATAGCCCCAGATAAGGATCTTCCGGGCGAACAGATAAATGAACGGCACCGGCAGCATATTGCCCACCACGCAGACCAGATAGGTAGGCAGGATGGGCAGGCCCATCCCGATGCCCACCGGGATGGCGCCGCGCAGCTCCACGAGGGGCAGCATCGAGATGAAGAAAACGATAAGATAGCTTTTGAGCATACAGCCCTCCTTACAGGTCGATGTCCAGCTCCACCGGGCAGTGGTCAGAGCCAAACACTTCGTTGTGGATCTCGGCGGCTTTTATTTTGTCCGCGATGCGGTCCGAGACGAGAAAATAGTCGATGCGCCAGCCTGCATTCTTCTCCCGGGCGTGGAAGCGGTAGCTCCACCAGCTGTATTTCACCTCATCCGGGTGGACCGCACGGAAACTGTCGGTGAAGCCCGCCGCCAGCAGCTCGGTCATCTTGGCCCGCTCCTGATCGGTGAAGCCTGCGCTCATGCGGTTGGTCTTGGCGTTCTTGATGTCGATCTCCTGATGGGCCACATTCAGGTCGCCGCAGAGGATGACCGGCTTTTTGGCGTCCAGACCCAACAGGTAGGCCCGGAAGTCATCCTCCCACGTCATCCGGTAATCCAGCCGCTTGAGGCCGTCCTGACTGTTGGGAGTATAGCAGTTGACGAGGTAGAAGCCGGGGTATTCCAGCGTCAGCACGCGGCCCTCGTGGTCGTGCTCCTCCCTGCCGATGCCGGTGGTGACGCGCAGGGGCGGGGTCTTGCACCAGCAGGCCGTGCCGGAGTAGCCCTTTTTCTCCGCCGAGTAGGTATATTCTGTGTAGCCTTCCGGGGCAAAATCAGCTTGCCCGGGCTGCATCTTCGTTTCCTGCACCGAGAACACGTCCGCGTCCAACGCGGCGAAGCTCGCGGCAAAATCGTGGGTCAGACAGGCGCGCAGCCCGTTCACGTTCCAGCTGATGAGTTTCATCTGATGTTCCTTTCTGTTGTCAGGCCTTGTATTTTTCTTTCCAGACACCGCTGCGGAAGCGGGTCACGAAGCAGGTCACGCGGCAGACCCAGTCCACCACCATGGCGATCCAGACGCCGATGGCTCCCATGCCCATCCGCACGCCGATGATGTAGCTGAAGCCGATCCGCCAGCAGGCCATGCTGGCGATGGAGACGACCATCGTGAACTTCACGTCGTTGGCGGCGCGCAGAGCGTTGGGCAGCACGAAGGAGAGCGGCCAGAGCAGCATCGCAAAGCCCGCGTGGATGCAGGCCAGAATGATGGAAAGCTCCATCGTCTCACCGGACAGCTCATAGATGCCCACCAGAGGCCGGACAAAGAGCAGGATGAGTCCGTTCAGGATGCCCATGACGAGGTAGGCCCAGCCCAGCAGCTTTTTTGTGTAGTAGACTGCCTGCTCGTTGTCGCCTGCGCCGACGCACCGGCCTACGACCGTTATCATCGCAAGGCTGATGGCCTTGCCCGGGATGCAGCCCACACCGTCGAGGTTGTTGGCGACGGCGTTGGCGGCGATCTGGACGGTGCCGAAGGTGGAGATCATGCTGACCACGACGATGCGGCCCGCCTCAAACAGGCTGTTCTCAAACGCCGAGGGCACGCCGATGCCGAGGATGCGTTTTGCCATGCCGGTGTCGAGGCGGACGGTCTTGGGCACCGTGAGGGCGTGGCCCTTCTGGTAGCAGCGACCCAGAATGAGCGCCGCCGCAATGACACGGGAAACGACGCTGGGCCATGCCACGCCATCGACGCCCATCTTGAAGCCGAAGATGCAGACCGCATTACCCACGATGTTGATGATGTTCATCAGGATGCTGATCTGCATCGAGATCTTGGAGTTGCCCATGCTGCGAAAAAGGGCCGCGCCCGCGTTGTACAGTGCGAGGAAGGGGTAGCTCAGGGCCGTTATTTTAAGGTACAGGACACCAGCGTCCAGCACGTCCGCGTCGATGGAGCCGTAGCAGGCGCTGATCATGGGCCGGGCAAAGAGGATGCAGAGCACCGCCACCGCCGTGCCCAGAATGGCGCTCAGCAGGATGAGCTGGCCTGCGCTGGCGTCGGCCTTTTTCTGCTCCCTTGCGCCCAGATACTGGCTCACCACCACCGCGCCGCCGGTGGCCAGTGCCGCGAACAGCACGATGATGAGGTTGTTTATCATATCCACAAGGCTGACGCCCGAGATGGCCGCCTCGCCGCAGCGGGAGACCATCATGGTGTCGGCCATGCCGACGGTCACGGCAAGGAACTGCTCGATGAGCAGCGGCCCCGCCAGCCGCAGCAGGTCTTTCTGGGAAAACAGCGGTTCCCGCCCGCCAAAAAGGGGCTTTGGGCCGCCGTTCGATACGTCTTTTACCATCTATATTCTCCTTTGGTCATCTGCAATATCACATCCAATGCGCTTCTTGGCGCAGACCTCTCATTTTACGTTATCATCTTAGCACAGCCCGTCCAGCCGTGCAAGAGCCGAAGGGCAGCTTATGAGAATTTATGGTGTTCCGCTTTGGAACATCCCGCTTCGTCAAATTGCCGGTGAAGTGCCATCAGGATTTGTGCGTTGTGCCAAAAGTACAACATCCAGCCCATTTTGTGGATTTTTTTCGGAAAAAGCCTTGCAATTTCTCTGCAATCGTGTTATTGTTGTATCCAACAAAGGCAGGATGTTGGATACATACCTCCCGCTGCCCTTGTTTTTCTTTCTGTTTTTACCTTCTTATTTTTGCTATTTTCTTCATTTACCTTCTTATCATTTACCCTGCTTGCCCGAAAGGGCAAAAAAGCGATGGCCCATCTGCACTGGGTCATCGCTTTTCTTTTATTTATTCTGCCGTCAGCCGGGCGAACGCCTGCCGGACGTCGCCGGAAAAGTAGAGGGTGCCGAGGGCACAGACCGGGCCGTTCCCGCCCAGCTCTACGGCGCGGGCGACCCCGGCGGGGATGTCCGCAGCCGCTTCCGCCCTGCCGCCCCGGGCACGGATGTGCTCAGCCAATGTCTCGGCAGGCATGGCCCGGGGGGTGTGGGCCGCGACGGTGACGAACTGCTCTGCCAGCGGCAGCAGCAGCGCCAGCATCTCGTCCACATCCTTGTCGGCCATGATGCTGAGCAGGAAGACGAACTTCTGCCCCGGGAAGCGGTCCCGGAGGCTCTGGACGGTAGCCCGCATCCCGTGGGCGTTGTGGCTGCCGTCCAGCAGGAAGGCGGGCGCGTGCCGCAGCAGCTCGAAGCGGCCCGGCCAGCTCACCTGCTCGAGGCCGGTGCGGATGGCGCTGTCGGGGATGTCCCAGCCCCTGCCCCGCAGCACCCGGAGGGCCGTGATGGCGAGGGCGGCATTCTTTGGCTGATAGCTGCCAATGAGCGGCAGCCGGATGCCGTCCAGTCCGTCGAAGTCGAAGGCAACGGCGTCGAGGCTCCCGCCCTCCACGTTCAGGCGGGAGAAGTCCACCACCGTGAGGGGGGCGTGCTTTTCTTCCGCCGTCCGGGCGATGACGGCGTCCGCCTCCGGCACACCGCCGTAGCTCACCACCGGACTGCCCGGCTTGATGATGCCGGCCTTGGCGGCCGCGATGTCTGCAAGGGTGGGGCCAAGCTCCTTCACATGGTCCATACCCAGCGCCGTGATGACCGCACACTCGGGCGGGTCGATGACGTTGGTGGAGTCCAGCGTACCGCCGAGGCCCACTTCCAGCACCACGATGTCGCATTTTTCCTCGGCGAACCAGAGCATCCCCAGCGCAGTGATGATCTCAAACTCGGTGGGCACATCGCTCATGGCTTCCGCCGCCGGGCGGACGCGCTCCACCAGACGCACCAGAGCGTCATCCGGGATCTGCTCGCCGTCCACCTGAATGCGCTCGTTGAAGCGATTGATGAAGGGGGAGGTGTAAAGCCCGACCCGGTATCCCGCCGCATGAAGGCAGGACGCCAGCATGGCGGCGGTGCTGCCCTTGCCATTGGTGCCCGCCACATGGACGAAGCGGAGCTTTTTGTGCGGGTCGCCCAGCGCCGCCAGCAGCGTGCGGGTGCGGCTCAGGCCCGGCTTGTGGCCGGCCCACTGGACTGCGTGGATGTATTCCAAAGCGGATTCGTAATTCATGAAAAAACGCCTCGTTTGTTGGTTTTATTTTTTTGGGGAAGCAGGTATTCGCGCCTGTGCGCGGGATTAGAGCGATGTTGCAGTAGTGCTTGGTTCTCTTTAAGTGGGATTTCGCGCCTGTGCGCGGGGCAAATCGCTTTTTCATTAAGGCTAATGTTCTCTTTTGCGTGCCAAAAGAGAACCAGAAAA
>NZ_DAWCVJ010000049.1:0-18730 GCF_052358865.1 Faecalibacterium sp. | reverse complement strand
TCGGGGTCTGAAAGGGGCGAGCAGCCCCTTTCTTGCAACGGCGACGACCGCCGCCAGTGGCGGAAACAGGGAGGAGCTGTTGGGGCAGCGGCCAGCAGGATGCGAGCGGCAGCGAAGCAGACGCTGGGAGCCGCAACCCGTCGGTTCCCGCTCCTCGAAAGTAGCGGGTGCTTTTCTGGTTCTCTTTTGGCACGCAAAAGAGAACTTAGCCTTACCGTAACAGCGCTCTACCCCCGCGCCACCAGCGCGTAATCCCTCTCAGAAATGCCCCTCAAAATCCCCTTCGATTTCATAGGGCCAGCTGAGGATGCCCCCGAGGTCATAGATATTGGTATACCCCAGCGCATCCAGCTTCTGGACTGCATCCGCGCTGCGGCGTCCGGTGCGGCAGTAGACCAGCCACGGCGCATCCTTATCGGGCAGCACCTCAGCGGCACGGCTCATCACCTCGCCCAGCGGCAGCAGCTTTGCCCCCGGGATATGTCCCACTGCGTATTCATCCGGCTCCCGCACGTCCACTGCCTGTGCCTTTTTCGCGTCCAGCAGACGGATGGCGGCTGCGGGGTCGATCTTCTGTATCATAGGTGTCTCTCCTTATCGTCTCTTGTTGTATCATCTTATGATAACAGATATTTTTTGCTCTCGCAAGATGCCGCTTCCCTCTCGCGGTATTTTTCCCGGTTCCCCCGGATGCTGCCGAAAGGAAGGTTTTTTCACTTTCCAAAAGCGGGACGCCGTGGTATACTGAAAGACGAATAAGGAGAGAGACCGCTATGAAATTTTCCACCAAGAGCCGCTATGCGCTACGGCTGATGGCCGAGCTGGCCCGCTATGCGCCGGGCACCACCGTCTCCCTGAAGGAGATCAGCGAGCGCCAGCAGCTGAGCTTGAAATATCTCGAACAGATCGTCACCCCGCTGGCCCGCGTGGGCCTTGTCAAGAGCGAGCGGGGCAGTCAGGGCGGCTACCGCCTGACCAAGGCCCCCGCCGACTACACCGCCGGTGAGATTCTGCGGGCCATCGAGGGCAGCGTCGCCCCCATCCCCTGCCTCGGCAGCGTGACCAACGAGTGCCCCATGTCCGACCAGTGCTTCACCCTGCCCTTCTGGGCGGGCCTCGACGAGGTCATCAACCAGTACATCGACAGCGTGACCCTCGAGCAGCTGGCCCAGAGCCTCCCTTCCGTCAACGAGGGCTGCGGCTGCTGCGGCGCCAAGTCCTGATTTTTCTGCCCCGGGATTGACTCCGCGCCCAAAAAAAGGTATACTGTTTAGGTATCACCGCCGGGGTGTTGCGCAGTTGGTAGCGCGCCTGCTTTGGGAGCAGGAGGCCGCGAGTTCGAGTCTCGCCACTCCGACCACAAAAAAAGCCACGATGAAGCGTCGGAGAATGACGCACATCGTGGCTTTCTTCATCTGCACAGGAGGTTTTCTATGATCTGTGACATCTGCAAAGACGAGCTTTTTCTCGCCCGGAAAGCCGCACCGGCCTCCCCGGAAGACCTGCCCATCGCGCAGGATCTGCTGGAAACGCTCATCGCCCACAAAGACGGCTGTGTCGGCATGGCGGCGAACATGATCGGCGCTGCAAAGCGCATCATCGCCGTCGAGGGCGAGGACGGCTATCTCGTCATGTTCAACCCGGTCATCCTCAAAAAGTCCGGGCCGTATGAGACCGAGGAGGGCTGTCTCTCCCTCACCGGCACCCGAAAGACCAAGCGCTACCAGACCATCAAGGTCCAGTGGCAGAACGAAAAATTCCAGACCCGCATCAAGACCTTCACCGGCTGGACCGCCGAGATCCTCCAACACGAGATCGACCACTGCGACGGCATCCTCATCTGAGACGACAAAAGCCCTGCGGCGGGTGCCACAGGGCTTTTTTGCTGCCTGAGATTACTTGGGCTGACGGCCGATGTAGGCGAGGATACCGCCGTCGGCGTAGAGGATCTGGCCGTTCACGAAGTCCGAAGCATGGGAGGCGAGGAAGACGCAGGGGCCTACCATGTCCTCCGCCTCGCCCCAGCGGCCTGCGGGGGTCTTGGCGGTAATGAACTGGTCGAAGGGGTGGCGGCTGCCGTCGGGCTGGATCTCCCGCAGCGGGGCGGTCTGGGCGGTGGCGATGTAGCCGGGGCCCATGCCATTGCACTGGATGTTGTACTCGCCGTACTCGGAGGCGATGTTCTTGGTCAGCATCTTCAGCGCGCCCTTGGCAGCGGCGTAGGCGGAGACGGTCTCGCGGCCCAACTCGCTCATCATGGAGCAGATGTTGATGATCTTTCCCTCATGCTTTTCCATCATGTCGGGCAGGACAGCCTTGGAGCAGTTGAATGCGCCGCCCACATGGACGTCGATGACCCGCATGAAATCGGCGTGGCTCATCTCGACCATCGGCACCCGTTTCATCAGACCGGCGTTGTTGACCAGAATGTCCACCGGGCCGACCTCGGCCTTGATCTTTGCCACCATCGCGTTGACGGCGTCCTCGTCGGACACATCGGCGACATAGCCGTGGGCCTCGATGCCTGCTGCCTTGTAAGCCGCCATGCCTTTTTCGAGGCTGGCTTCGGAAGAGCAGTTGAAGCAGATGGCCGCGCCGCACTTGGCCATCCCCTCTGCGATGGAAAAGCCGATGCCGTGGGCACCGCCGGTGATGAGGGCGACCTTGCCCTTCAGGTCAAAAGCTGACAGATCCATTGTATTCCTCCTGTTGATCGTGACGTCAGGGCCATCGCCCTGACGTGATAGCGTGCTTTTCTCTGCCTGCTCCACGCTGGCAGGTGTGGCGGGGCTGAGAGAGCCAAGTTAAATATTTAGCAAAACGCCCCGCGCCGGTCTCCCGGTGCGGGGCGTTGTATGGTGTACTGTTTAGCGCAGGTCGGTGGTAGCGATGTTGTCCATGTCGTCAAACTCCATGTTCTCGCCGCCCATTGCCCAGATAAAGGTGTAGTTGGAAGTGCCTACGCCGCTGTGGATGCTCCAGGAGGGGCTGATGACAGCATCCTCGTTGTGCATCACGATGTGGCGAGTCTGAGTCGGCTCGCCACACATATGGAACACCACCTGCCCCTCGGGCAGTTCAAAATAGGTGTAGATCTCCATCCGACGTTCGTGCGTGTGGCTGGGCATGGTATTCCAGTTGGAGCCAGACTCCAGCTCGGTCATGCCCATGCTCAGCTGGCAGGTCTTGAGCACATCGGGGTGGATGAACTGATTGATGGTGCGCTTATTGCAGGTCTCGACGCTGCCCAGAGGACGGTGATTTGCATCAGCCATCTTGATGAGGCGGGTCTCGTAAGAGCAATGTGCCGGAGCGGAGACCATATAGAACTTTGCCGGATGCTCAGGGTCTGCGGAAGCGAAAGTCACTTCCTTGGTGCCCTGCGTGATATACAGGCAGTCCTTATAGCCCAGCTCGTACTTCACACCGTCGGCCACCACGATGCCCGTGGAGTCCTTGCCGATGTTGAAGATACCGATCTCGCGGCGCTCGAGGAAATAGTGGGTGCCAAAGTTGGCCCAGACGTCGATGCCCTTGTCGATGGAGACCGTCTCGTGGACCGGCATACAGCCCAGCGTGACCATACGGTCAACATGGCTGTAGACGGCCACGACCTCGTCGGCCTTGTACAGGCCGGTGATGAGCATCTCGTCGCGCATCTCCTCGGTGGTGTAGCGCTTGAAGTCTTTCTGATTGCAGGAATAGCGGATCTCCATTGCGGATCTCCTTTCCTGCTTAGCGCTGGATACGGCCGGAACCGTCGCCGCCAGCCAGCTTCTCGACCTCGGAGACAGTCATCATGTTGTAGTCGCCCTCGATGGTGTGCTTCAGAGCAGAAGCAGCAACAGCGAACTCAACAGCATCCTGAGTGCTCTTGCCGTTCAGCAGAGCGTAGATCAGGCCGCCGCCGAAGGAGTCACCGCCGCCGACGCGGTCGATGATCTTCAGCTCGTACTTCTTGGAGAAGCAGTACTCGTTGGAAGCGACATCGTACAGCATAGCGCTCCAGCCGTTCTCGGAGGCGTTGTGGCTCTCACGCAGGGTGATAGCGACCTTCTCGAAGTGGAACTTGTCAGCCAGCTGCTTTGCGACGCTCTTGTAGCCCTCAGCGTTCAGCTTGCCGCCGTAGATGTCGGTAGCCTCGGCCTCGATGCCGAACACGTCCTTTGCGTCCTCCTCGTTGGAGATGCAGACATCGACGTACTCGCACAGCTTGGTCATAGCCTCACGAGCCTCGGCACGGGTCCACAGCTTGCCGCGGTAGTTCAGGTCGCAGCTGATCTTCACGCCGTGAGCCTTAGCAGCCTTGCAGGCCTCGAGGCAGATCTCGACGACATTTGCGCCCAGAGCCGGGGTGATGCCGGTGAAGTGGAACCAATCCACGCCCTCGAAGATCTTATCCCAGTCGAAATCGGAAGGCTGAGCCAGCTGGATGGCGCTGTTGGCACGGTCGTAGATGCAGACAGAGCCGCGCTGAGAAGCGCCCTTCTCGTTGTAGTAGATGCCGACACGGTCACCGCCGCGGGTGATCATGCTGGTATCGACGCCGTAGCGGCGCAGGCTGTTGACAGCGGCCTGACCGATGGCGTGTGCGGGGAGCTTGGTGACGAAGGCTGCATCCAGACCGTAGTTGGCCAGAGAGACAGCGACGTTGGCCTCACCGCCGCCGAAGGTGAACTCCAGGCTGTTGGCCTGAACGAAACGCTCGTAGTTGAAGGGCTGCAGACGAACCATCAGCTCGCCAAAGGTAACGACTTTCATAGTGTTTCTCCTTTTATGTTCGTATATCATCCCGCCGCAGCGGGTATTGACGGAATGGAGCGGCAATTATGCCTGAACCAGATGGAATGCAAAGCCGGCGATCTCGCCCTCCATGTAGCAGGCGACGGTCTTGCCGTTCTTGACGTTCTTGCTGTCGAGGTCGAACTTCACGCCGCGCTGAGACAGGTGGTAGATCGCACGATCCACGTTGTTGCAGCCGATGGCGATGTGTCCGTTGGTGCCGCGGCCCGGCTTCTTCATGATCTCGAACTCCTTGTTGCCCACGAAGATGCTGGAGTTGCCCGGAGCGACCTTCATGTTCAGCATGGTGGAGATCAGGCCGGCCACCTTGGCAGCCTCTTCCTCGTTGCCGGTGTTGATGCCGACATGGATGAGGTGCAGGCCCAGCATGGTGTCAACAGCTTCCTTGCTCTGTGCGGTGATCTTGGCCCAATCGCCGGCCTTGATGACGTCGCTCTTGCACATCCAGGTGCCGCCGACTGCGAAGATCTGGTCATAGCCCAGATAATCGTTGACGTTCTTGGCGTTGACGCCGCCGGTGCACATCCAGCGGGCACCCTTCAGGGCAGCGCCGATGTTCTTCAGCATACCCACGCCGCCGTTTGCCTCGGCGGGGAAGAACTTCAGAGCCTCGCAGCCCATGTTCATGGCCTGCTGCATCTCGCCTGCGGAGGCGGTGCCGGGCATCATGATGCCGCCCTTGTCGATGACGTGCTTGCAGACCTCGGGGTCG
Source organism: Faecalibacterium sp. (assembly GCF_052358865.1). Taxonomy (NCBI): domain Bacteria; kingdom Bacillati; phylum Bacillota; class Clostridia; order Eubacteriales; family Oscillospiraceae; genus Faecalibacterium; species Faecalibacterium sp. The sequence goes on along the minus strand of NZ_DAWCVJ010000049.1, from coordinate 13,215 downwards.
AAGCCGGGCGCGACGATAAAGGAAGCGCCTGCAGCCATAGCGCGGTCAGCCTGCTCACAGGTCAGGACAGTGCCGGCGCCCAGCAGCATCTCGGGCATCTCCTCGTGGATCTTGCGGATGCAATCCTCAGCACATGCGGTGCGGAAGGTGACCTCAGCTGCGGGCAGGCCGCCCTCAGCCAGAGCCTTGCACAGGGGCAGGGCCTCGTCTACGCTGTTAAAAGCAATAACAGGGATAATGCCGATCTGATAGACCTTTTCTACGATGGGATTCATAACGCATTTCTCCTTTTTAACATTTGCATGAATTCACATGGCCGGAGTCCCTTGCGGGCATACCTTCCCCACCATGCATTCGTATCTTTAGTATAAACGACATCGGCCCGTTTGGTAATGCTCAACAAGCACAATGTTTTGCATAAGAGCTTGTATACATTGCACAAAAACGCCGATTTTGGCTTCTTAAACCCCGAGACGGGCAAAAATTTCGGCCACGCCGTCGTGGTCATTGTCGTTTTCGCTGACGATGTCGGCCAATCTGCGGATGTGCTCCATCCCGTTGGCCATCACAGCGGCGACGCCCGCCTTTTCCAGCATGGCGCGGTCGTTTTCGCTGTCGCCCACGGCCAGCGTGGCTTCCCGGGGGATGCCCAGATGGTCGGCCAGTGCCAGCAGGCTCTCGCCCTTGTTCACCCCCGCCGCCGTGACCTCGATGTTGTCGGGGGAGCCTTGCACCACCTCAACGCCCCGGATGGCCGTGAAGCGGGGCAGATACTGCCGGGCCTCCTCGGCAGAGTGGAAGAACATGCAAAACTTCTCCACTGCATGGGCGTGGCGGCTCATCCACTCGCTCTGCTCCCGCAGGATGGTGAAGCGGCCGTCGTTGGGCTGGATGGCCTCCGTCCCCCGCACGGCCGCCAGACGGGCAAAGCGCTCGTCGAAGAAGCGCTGCTGCACCGTGTCCCGGAGGGCACGGCCATCGCTGAAGATGTTCAGCCCGCCGGGCAGGCCGCGGAAGGCCTCGTAGACCTCCCGGGCCGTCTCCACCGGGAAGCAGCGCCGGATGATGCACTCCGGCTGGCTGGTCTCATGCTGGGCGGCGTTGGCGTACCGGCTGTAGACGCAGCCCAGAGGGTCATTTCCAAGGTCCCAGACCGCCGCACCGTTGGAGGTGAGGGCATAACGCACCCAAGGCTGTTTTGCCACCACAGGCGGCAGGCTGGCCAGCGGGCGGCCCGTGGCCGGGATGACCACGACGCCCCGGTCAGAGGCCTCGGACAGGACCTTCCGGGTGTAGTCCGTGACTTCGCCGCTGCTGTTGAGCAGCGTACCGTCCAAGTCAAGGGCTGCAAGAAGGATGGGGTGAGATGAAATAGACATGAAAGCTCCTTTGTGCTCGTGCATACACATTCCTCCTGCCCCGGCGGAGCAGGCTGTCTTTATTCTATAACAGGAAACAGATTTGCGCAAGTCGGCCAAGTGTGGTAAAATGTATCATCGTATGACAGATTTATAGGAGAATTTACATGAAAACTTCCCTTCTTCGTGCACGGCCCCATCTGTGGTACCAGCTCTACTGGGTGCTCTACCTCATCTGGTTCTTCTGGCTGGACTTCACCGTCACCGACCCGAAATACATCATCCGCAGCCCGCTGGACGACTTCATTCCCTTCAACGAGTGGTTCATCTTCCCCTACGGCAGCTGGTTTTTCCTGCTGGCCGGGGTCACGGCGCTGCTGTGGTGGTTCGACACCGCCAGCTACGACAAGCTCTGTCTCATGATGTTCTCGGGCATGACCTTCTGCCTCATCGTCTATATGGTGCTGCCCAACGGCCTCGATATCCGCCCCATGGCGGAGGAGGTGGGCCGCAGCAACATCGCCATGACCCTGATGCAGCTCATCTGGAAGGCCGACGCCTCGGTGAACGTCTGCCCCTCCATCCACTGCCAAAGCTCGGCCTGCATGGCCATCGCCTTCTCGGGCAGCACGCTGGCCCGGGAAAAGAAGTGGCTCAAGATCCTGGCCTTCGGCTGGGCGGCCCTCATCTGCGCCTCTACCGTCTTTACCAAGCAGCACTCCATCATCGACGTCTTCTGCGGGCTGGCCGTGGCGCTGGTCTGGGTGCCGGTGCTCTATCTTCGCCCCCGGAAGGCGTGAGTTTTCGGATAAAATATGCCGTTTTTGCTGTGTCCGCTCTTGACGGCACAGCGGCCCGCGGGTACAATGGTGGTAGCTGATATATCACATCTGCGGGCACTGCCCGCTTCGAAAGGAGCATGACACGGCCATGGCATCACGAAGTGCGCGGGAGATCGCCTACGAGACCATCCGCAGCCGGATCATCACGATGGACTTAAAGCCCGGCGACGAACTGAACGACCGGGAGCTGGCGCAGGAGCTGGGCATCAGCCGCACCCCCATGCGGGAGGCGCTCATCATGCTCAACATCGCCCACATGGTGGTCATCAAGCCCCAGAGCGGCACCCATGTGGCCCCCATCGACCTCAAGCTGATGGAAATGGAGCAGTTCGCCCGCTTCACGCTGGAAAAGGAGATCCTGAACCGTATCCGGGGCCGTCTGACCGCCGAGCAGGAGGCCGCCTACCGACTCAACCTTGAGAGCTACCGCCAGCTGGAGCGCGACCCCTCCGCCGAAAACCGGGAAACGAGGATGCTCGACCTCGACAACGCCTTCCACCGCCGGGCCTTTGAGCTGTGCGGCATGGAGGAGCACTTCGACCATATGCTCTCCACCTTCCAGCACATCGAGCGTCTGCGGAAATTCAGCCTCCAGACGGAGGAGAACAAGTCCGTCTGCGCAGCCCACACCCGCATCCTCGAGGCCGTCCTGCGCGGCTCGGAGGAAGACCTCAGCCGCGCCCTCAGCGACCACCTGAACCGCTACAAGCTCTCGGTGGAGCAGGCCCGCCAGCGCCACCCTGAGTATTTCACCGAGGGGACCGTCCACCCGGTAGACCACATCTGACCAGACACAAAAAACGCCGCACAGCGTATCAAAATCGCTGTGCGGCGTTTTATTCTACGGTAAAGTTTCGGAGGGTGCTCAGGCCTTCTCAATGGTGATGCTCCACTCGCTGGTCATGGCCTCATCGACGTCCAGCACCTCGTGATGGCCCTCCTCGTTGACGCTGTTGGCCCAGCCGTTCCAAGGCTCCATGCAGACGAAGCTCTCGGCATCCTGCTGCCAGAGCACGCCCTTGTCGAAGGTCTCATCGGCGTCCACCGTGACCTTGTGGCCATTGCCCTTGTCGGTGAAGGTCATGGGGAACTCCACGCCGGTCATCAGGCGGATGGTGTTGTCTGCGCCCTCCTTGCGGGTGAGGGTGATCTTTTCCGGGGCAGCGGGCTGCTCGCCCTTGGCATTCTCGGAGCAGGTGGCGCACTTGATGTCAAAGTCCACATTTTCCAGCGCAGAGGCCACGAAATAGGGGTGGTAGCCGAAGCTGAAGGGCATGGGCTTGTCGCCCTCGTTGATGACGGTCAGGCTGATGAGGGCCTTATTGCCCTCGAGGTTGTAGTTCACCAGCAGGGTGAAGTCGAAGGGGTAGAGGAACTTGGTCAGCGGGGTGGATTCCAGCGCCAGCGTCACGCCGTCCGGGCCGACGCTCTCCACGTCCCAAGCGCACAGGTCGGCGAAGCCATGGGTCTCCATCGGATAGGCCTTGCCCTCAAAGTTGTGGACGCCGCCGTCGGGGTTGCCGCAGCTGGGGAAGAGCACCGGCACGCCGAAGCGGGGGCGGTTGCACTCCGAGAAGTTGGGGCGGCGGGTCCAGATATACTCGTCGCCGTCGAGGGTAAAGCCGGTGATCATGCCGCCGCGCTCGGGGGTGATGGTCAGGCTGGTCTTGGCGGCGGGGTCGGTGATGACATACTGCTCATAGCAGGCGCCGTTCTCGGTGATGTACTGGGTGGTGATCTGGTTCATAGTTCAGTCCTCCGTATGTTTCTGGTTTTTCTGGTATTCTGCCAGTTTTTCAAAATAGTAATCGATGCCATAGCGGATGAAGTATTTGATGATGCGGACCGCGATGCAGATGACGGCTGCATAAATCAGCAGTGTAAAGAGCAGCGCTCCATTGGCTCCTATTCTCATAAAATTCTCCTTTCGCCATGCATAAAGAGGCCGCCGGGCGGTATGTACCGCTCAGCAGCCTCATTTTTACTTAAAGAACGACGCCGTCCTTGAAGATGGAGATCTCGCGGAAGCCGTGCTTTTCGGCCTTGGTCTGCTCGCCGCTGGCCACCCGGATGACCAGATCCAGCAGATCCTTTGCGGCCTCGTCGATGGTCTTCTCGCCGTCGGCGATGACGCCGGTGTTGAAATCGATCCAGCCCGACTTCTTCTCCGCCAGCGGGGTGTTGGTGGAGATCTTCAGGGTGGGAGCGGGGGCAGAGAAGGGCGTGCCGCGGCCGGTGGAGAAGAGGATGAGGTGTGCACCGGCGGCGGTCATGGCGGTGGCGGAAACGAGGTCATTTCCGGGGCCGTAGAGCATATTCAGGCCCTTGGTGACGACGGGGTCGCCGTAGCCGATAACGTCCATGATGGGGGCTGTGCCGCCCTTCTGGACGCAGCCGCAGCTCTTGTCCTCCAGCGTGGTGATGCCGCCCTGCTTGTTGCCCGGAGAGGGGTTGTCGTAGACGACCTCATTGTGGCTGATGAAGTAGTCCTTAAAGCCGTTGATCATCTTCTCGGCCTTGACGAAGACGTCGTGGTTGATGCAGCGGTCCATCAGGAAGCCCTCGGCGCCGAACATCTCGGGCACCTCGGTCAGGACGGTGGAGCCGCCGCGCTGGCCCATCATGTCGGAGAAGCGTCCGATGGTGGGGTTGGCGGTGATGCCAGACAGACCATCCGAGCCGCCGCACTTCATGCCGACCACCAGCTCGCTCACGGGGATCGGCTCGCGCTTGAACTGGCCGGCGTAAGCGGCCAGCTCCTTCAGGATGTCGCGGGCGGCGGCAAATTCGTCGTCCACGTCCTGACAGGTCAGGAATTTCACCCGGTCGTGGTCATACTCGCCCAGCTCTTCCACGAACTGGTCGTGCTGCAGGTTCTCACAGCCCAGATGCAGCACCAGAACGGCGGCGGCATTGGGATGACGGACGAGGGCGGCCAGCAGCTTGCGGGTCTGTGCGTGGTCATGGCCGGTCTGGCTGCAGCCGAAGGGATGGGTGAAGGTGTAGAGGCCCTCGATGGTGCCGGTGACGAGGTCCTGATTGTCGGCCACCATCTTCTTGGCGATGTCGTTGACACAGCCGACGGTGGGGATGATCCAGATCTCGTTGCGGATGGCGGCGCGGCCATCCTTGCGGCGGAAGCCCATAAAGGTCTCGGCCTCCACCTTGGGCAGCGGGGCCAGCTCGGGGGAGGGGTTATAGCTGTACTCCACCTCGCCGGAGAGGTTGGTGTGGACATTGTGGGTGTGCATCCAGGTGCCCGGCTCGGCGTCGGCGGTGGCGTGGCCGATGGGGAAGCCGTACTTGATGACGTTCTCGCCGTTCCGGATGGGCTTGACTGCCATCTTGTGGCCCTGCGGGATGTCCTCCAGCGCGGTGACGGCAAGGCCGTCCACCTCGACGAGGGTGCCCTTGGCAATGGGATGCAGAGCGACAACGACGTTGTCGATGGGGCTGATATGGATCGCCTGCGGCATAGTTTTTCTCCTACTCTCTCATAACACAAAGGGGGCTGCTGCCCAAAGCAGCAGCCCTCTGTGTCCAAATGTTCAGCTTACAGGCAGCTCTTGTAAGCAGCCTCTGCGCCCTCGGTGCGGATCAGCTCGAGGTCTGCCAGAACAGCGGCCTCAAGGCCCTCGATCTTGGTCAGATCCTGATCCCACATCTGGGTGTTGGTCAGCACAGCGTGCACCAGCTGGGCAGCGGTGTCGTCCTTGTGTGCATAGTAGAAGTCCAGTGCCCATGCGTCATCCTGGATCTTATAGGTGTTGCCGGCCGGACGCTTGCAGATGAGGCCGTCGGCGGTGCGCTCCTGAATGTCGTTGGAGTAGAAGGCGATGTAAGCAGCCAGAGACATGGTCAGGCACTTGGGCAGCTTCTTCTGCTCCTCGATGTAGGCCAGGAAGGAGGGCATATTGCGGGCCTTCCACTTGGAGGTGGAGTTCAGGGAGATGCTCATCAGCTCGTGGTTGATGAAGGGGTTGTTGAAGCGGTCCTGCACAGCAGAAGCGAACTCCTCGAGATCCTTCTTGTCCAGAGGCAGGGTGGGGATGACCTCCTCGTGCAGCATCTTGTTCATGAAGCCGCGGATGGTGTCGTTGTGCATGCAGTCACGCACGATGTCGAAGCCAGCCAGATATGCGCCCAGAACGAAGCCGGTGTGTGCGCCGTTCAGGATGCGGACCTTGCGCTTCTTGTAGGGGGTGACATCGGGCACGACCATGACGTTGACACCGGCCTTCTTGAACGGCAGCTTGTCCTCCAGACCATCGGGGCCCTCGATGACCCAGACGCCGAAGACTTCGCCGACGTCCAGCGCCTTATCGGTGTAGCCGTTGGCCTCTTCCAGAGCAGCCAGCTCCTGCGGGTCACGGATGCGGCCCGGGACGATGCGGTCCACCAGAGTGGAGCAGAAGGTGTTGGCGTTGTTCATCCAGTCGATGAAGGCAGCGTCAAGGTTCCAGTCCTTAGCGTAGTTGTTGCAGCACTTCTGCAGCTCCTTGCCGTTGTTGTCGATCAGTTCGCAGGACAGGATGATCAGACCCTTGTCGGCAGCGCCCTTGAATGCGGTGTAGCGCTCGTACAGCACGCGGGTCAGCTTTGCAGGGAAGCTGTTGGGGGGAACCTGATCAAACTGGCTGTCGCCCTGCGTATAGGCGATGCCGGCCTCGGTGGTGTTGGAGACGACGATCTCGAGATCCTCAGAGCGGGCCAGAGCCAGCACTTCGTCCCACTTGCCCTCGGAGTAGGGGCAGACGCAGTCGGAGACGCAGGAGATGACGCGCTTTGCATCGACCTTCTGGCCCTTCTCGCTGCCGCGCAGGTACAGGGTGTACAGGCCCTCCTGCTCGTTCATCCAGTCGGCCATCTGGGGGAAGTTGGCGATGGGCTGCACCAGCTTGACCTTGCCGTTGAAGCCAGCCTTCTCATTGGCGATGTCGATGAAGTAATCCACGAATGCACGCAGGAAGTTGCCCTCGCCGAACTGCATCACCTTAACGGGTGCGTCCTTGAGGATATAGCCGTTGTAACCGGTGCTTTCCAGGACCTTGTAATTCAAAGTTTCCATTTGAGTGTCTCCTTTTACCAATTTGCTTTGCCTTTCACGGGGCAGCCAGAGCCGCGCCCTTCTCTTTCTCTATTTTATGCTGTTGTATACAAATAAGTCAAGTGGTTCTCCACAGTTTTTTGCAGGAAAAGGGGCCGTTTTTATAAAAACCAGCGAATTGTACAAGTCTGGGCGAGAATTTTGGGCAGTTTTTCAGTTGTATACATCCGCATTTTCCGGTATACTAAAGACAGGCATCGCCTGTTTGCACGGAACAGGCCCATACCTCTATTTTTTAAAGAATGTTTCAAACCGTCAAGACCATTGAAAAAAGGAGTTCTGACCATGAAAGCATTTATGGATAAGGAGTTCATGCTCCAGTCGCCCACCGCACAGCACCTGTATCACGCTTACGCTGAGGGTATGCCCATCTGTGACTACCACTGCCACATCCCTCCCCGTGAGATCTACGAGAACCGCCGCTTCGACAACATCGCTCAGGTCTGGCTGGGCGGCCGCAACCCGGACGGCAGCTACTTCGGCGACCACTACAAGTGGCGCGTCATGCGCTCCAACGGCGTGCCCGAGGAGTACATCACCGGCGACAAGCCCGACCGCGAGCGTTTCCAGAAGTTTGCCGAGGCTCTGCCCATGGCCATCGGCAACCCGATGTACCACTGGACCAACCTCGAGCTGCACACCTTCTTCGGCTATGACGGCGTGCTGAACGGTGACACCGCCGAGGAAGTCTGGAACCTGTGCAACGACAAGCTCCAGCACGACCCCAAGCTGACCGTCCGCGGCCTCATCGAGCAGAGCAACGTGGCTTTCATCGGCACCACCGATGACCCCATCGACAGCCTCGAGTGGCACAAGAAGATCAAGGAAGACCCCACCATCAAGTTCACCGTGGCTCCTTCCTTCCGCCCCGACAAGGCCCTCAACATCAACAAGCCCGGCTTCGTTGAGTACATGGGCAAGCTGGCTGCTGCCGTCGGCAAGGAGAAGCTGGCCTGCATCGACTGCGTCACCGGTGCTCTGACCGACCGCATCGAGTTCTTCGCTGAGATGGGCTGCCGCGCTTCCGACCACGGTCTGGACTACATCCCCTACCGTGAGGCCTCCAAGGACGAGGTCAACGCCATCTACCAGAAAGTCATGAAGGGCGAGGCCGTCACGCGGGAAGAGGCTGAGAAGTATCAGACCTACATCCTCATCCATCTGGGCAAGCAGTATCACCGCCTCGGCATCGCCATGCAGATCCACTACAACTGCCTGCGCGGCGTCAACCGCAAGATGAACACCCTGCTGGGACCCGATACCGGTTTCGACATGATCAACACCGCCACCTGCGGCGGCGAGATCGCAGCTCTGCTGAGCGCCCTGAACGACACCGACGAGTGCCCCAAGACCATCATCTACAGCCTGAACCCCGGCGATGACGCTCAGATCGGCACCATCCTCGGCTGCTTCCAGAACAGCGAGGTCCCGGGCAAGATCCAGCACGGCTCCGCTTGGTGGTTCAACGACCACAAGATCGGCATGGAAGAGCAGATGTCCCGTCTGGCCAGCCTCGGCCTGCTGGGCAACTTCGTCGGTATGCTGACCGACAGCCGCAGCTTCCTGAGCTACACCCGCCACGACTACTTCCGCCGCATCCTCTGCAACCTCATCGGCCAGTGGGTCGAGGACGGCGAGTATCCCAACGACGAGAAGGCTCTGGAGAAGATCGTCCGCGGCGTCTGCTTCGACAACGCAAAGCGCTACTTCAACCTGTAAATCAATCCCGAGGGGGCCGCTGCACATTCGTGCGGCGGCCCCCGTTTTTGCTGTCCTTCCGGAAAAAACAAACACCAAGGCCCGGGGTGGAGACACCCCGGGCCTTGGCCGCATTTTCTATTGAAGAAATAAAGAATTTCTCAGCTGTGCTAAGAGAAGCTTACTTGACAGGCTTGCAGGTGACAACAGCCATGATGTAAACAACATCGGTGGCCTTGCCGCCGCTAGTCTCTTTGACGGTGAACTCCTTCATGCTCAGCACGAACTCATCGCCGGGTTTATTCCCCTGGCTGTTGAGCGAGTAGGCATTAAGAGCACCGGACTTGTTGATTGCTTTACCATCTTCGGTCAGCACCGCTTTGGAGATTTCCTGAGCCTTGTCAGCCTCATTCTTACCCTCGGCTTTGAAGTAGGTGTACCAGACATACTCGTCCTTCTTCGCCTTTTCCAGAGCGGCACGGATGCTGCTCTTTGCGCTTGCAGGAGTCTGAAGCTTGCCATTCTCAGTTGCCGCATCGATAGCCATGTTTGCCAGTGTTTCACTGCCGACCTCGACGGTAGCCTTGGGGTTTGCTTCCTTCAGCATACCCTCCAGCTTGCCAGTAGCCTGACGAGAAGCGGTGCTTCCACAGCCGGTCAGAACAGACATTGCCATGACGCCGGTGAGGACGAGAGCCAGAAGTTTCTTTGCCATTTTCATGATTTTTTGCCTCCCACATGTTCAAATAAATTTCATGGGCAGCTGTCCCTTTCCGGTCGTCAGCCCACAGCATTATTATACCCCCCCCCTGCCAACCTGTCAATATTATTCATGATTTTCATGATATTTCCAAAATGCCCCGGTCTGTGTTATGCAATTTTCACAAATTCACGAACAGGGACAGAAAAGCGCCCCCGCGTCAGCCGTTCAGCCGATGCAGGGGCGCTGTTGTATCTTTGATTTACTTGTTGTCGGCCACCATCATCTTGCTGGCCTTATAGATGTCGCCGCAGCCCAGCGTAATGACCAAGTCACCCTCGCGGGCATTCTGCTTCACCCAGTCGGCGGCAGCTTCCAGACTGTCCACCAGCACCGAGCCGGGGATCTGCGCCGCCAGCTTTGCGCTGGTGATGGACGGGTCGTTCGGCTCGCGGCTGCCCATGATGGGGGTGATGACCGCAATGTCGGGGATCTTGAGCACATCCACGAAGTCGTTGAACAGCATCTTGGTGCGGCTGTATGTAAACGGCTGATGGACGGCGATGAGGCGCTTGTAGCCCAGCTCCTTGGCGGTGGTCAGGGTCGCGCGCAGCTCGGTGGGATGGTGGGCGTAGTCGTCCACCACCACAGCGCCGTTGCACTCGCCGTAGACTTCGAAGCGGCGGCCTGCGCCTTTGAAGCTTGCGGCAGCGGCGGCACACTGCTCGACGGTCAGGCCCGCAAAGCGGCAGACCGCACACATAGCCAGCGCGTTGTAGATGTTGTGACGGCCCGGCACAGCCAGCCGGATGTGGCCGGTAACTTTGCTCCACTCCTTCAGGTCGAACTCGAAGAAGCCGGGCTTATACTCCTGTACATTGACGGCCTGATAGTCACCGTCGTTGTTGATGCCGAAAGTGCGCACACGGCGGTCGAGGGTATACATAACGTCCATCGTGTTCTTGTCGTCGACATTTGCGAAGATCATGAACTGGGTCATAAGGGCGAAGCGCTTGAAGGCAAACTTCAGCTCACCCATGCTGCCGTAATAGTCCAGATGGTCGTTGTCGATGTTCAGCACAACCGAGAGGTAGGGGGTCAGCTTCAGGAAGGTCTCCGAGAACTCACAGGCCTCGATGACGATGTCGTCGCCCTTGCCCGCCTTGCCGTAGCCGTGGATGAGGGGCAGCTTGCCGCCGATGACCGCAGAGGGGTCGCGTCCTGCCAGCTCCAGCGCAGTGGTGATCATGGAAGTCGTGGTGGTCTTGCCGTGGGTACCGGAAACGCAGATGCTCTGTTTGTACAGGCGGCTCACATAGCCCAGCAGGACGCTGCGCTCCACCGTCGTGATGCCGTAGGAAGCTGCCGCATTCAGCTCCACATTGTCCTTTGCAATGGCGGCGGAGTAGACCACGAGGTCTGCGCCGATGACATTGTCTGCGCTGTGGCCCAGCGTGACCTTAACGCCCATCTCCCGCTCGGAGCGGATGATGCTGCCGTCCAGCACGTCGCTGCCCGAGATGTCATAGCCCTTTGCGGCCAGGATCTGGATGAGCGGATACATTCCGCTGCCGCCGCAGCCAATGAAATGGATCTTCTTCACATTATCCAGCAGGTGCTGGGTGTAATCGGTGTACATGAACATAGAAAGCATCCTCCAATAATATAAACGGCTGCCGGGCAGACCGTATCCATTCTAGTGACACCTATTATTATATAATTTTTGGCGCACAAAATAAACACTTCGGAGCGAATTTTCGGAAAGAACCATAAAATCATACGCACTTTTGTGCTATCTGTATAGAATCTGCGGGCCAAGGCTGGGTATTTTGACGCTTCACAAAAGATTTACAATTACTCAGGATAAATAGCTAACGATCTTGAGATTTTTGTGATATAGTTATAGAGGAAATTTTGCTGTGGCAGCGCCTGCATCGACGTCGGCTGTGCCCGGCACGAAAAGAGGAGACACTTTTTTGAAGATCAAAATCACGGCCGACAGCACCTGCGACCTCTCCGAAGCGCTGCTGCGGCAATGGGACATCTCTCTCATGCCCATGCACATCCTGATGGGCGGCGAGAGCTATCTGGACGGCATCACCGTCCGCCCTGCTGACGTCTTTGCCCATGTGGAGGCCGGCGGCCAGACCCCGAAGTCCGCCGCCGCAAATCCGGTGGAGTACATCGACTTCTTCGGGCCGTTCGCCAAAGAGTACGACGCCGTCATCCACATCTCGGTCAGCGCCAAGCTTTCGTCCTGCTATCAGAACGCCTGCCTTGCCGCGCAGGAATACGACAACGTCTCGGTCATCGACAGCGAGAACATCTGCACCGGACAGGGCTATCTTGTCCTCCGCGCCGCCAAATGGGCGGCAGACGGCCTGACGGCCCGCAACATTTGTATGCGGCTCCAGAACCTCGCCAAGCGGGTGGAACTGAGCTTCGTGCTAGACCAGCTCAATTACATGGCCAAGAGCGGCCGCTGCTCCGGCGTGCTGGCGTTCGGCGCAAACCTTCTGGGCATCAAGCCCAGCCTCGCTGTCATCGACGGTGAGCTGAAGGTCGTCAAAAAGTATCGCGGCAGCCTGCCCATCTGTGTCGGCAAGTACATCACCGACTTGCTGGACGGCCGGGACGACATCGACAACTGCATGGTCTTTATCTCGTCCTGCCAGCCCAAGCCCGGCTGCATGGAGGCCATCAGAGCCGGTCTGCGCAGGTACGGCAAATTTGAAAACATCATTGAGACCGACATCGGCACGACCATCGGCGGCTACTCCGGCCCCGGCACCATCGGCATCGTATTCGCAAAGAAAGTCTGAACAGGATTCAACCAAGACGGCCCGGCCAAGTGGAAAACTCCACAGCCGGGCCGTTTTTTAGTTGCGGGAACACTTTTCAGCGTCGATGGCCAGCACGAACATCAGCACATACAGCGCATCCTCCGGCTTTGCAATGTCCAGCACATAAGTATCCGTCCAGTGGAGCAGCTCCTTGGAGATGACTGCCACCGTTGCCCCATCCGGCCCGGTGATGGTGTAGTCCCATTCCGCCCAGTCGCCTTCGATGTGCCAGCCGTTGAAGTCGATATTATACCGCGGCTTGAACCAGCCCCACGGTTCTTTTTTCAGGGTGCCGATGCAGTCGCTCCCCTCGTAAAGTTCGAATTGGGGCCACCAAGAAAAAATCTGCTCCTTCACAGTGCCCAGCTCGTGCTCCTCGCTGGCGTCGAATATTTTCAGGCAGTGCCCCCACGAGAGCTGGCCTTTCACGATATAGACCGTGTTTTCATTTTCATCGTAGATGTCATAGCTGTCGAACCAAGCAAATGCACGCTGTTTGAATAAAAGCTTCATGCCGTCCTCCTCTGTCCGCTTTGTCATACCCTGCTTGACTTATATACGATTTACGCCGCTGTTTTCATGCAGCATCTGGAAATTTTTTCGGATAAATATAAGAAAACCGCCCTGAGAACTCTCAGAGCGGCATATTCAAGTCGGCGACTACCTA
>NZ_DAWCVJ010000048.1:0-19041 GCF_052358865.1 Faecalibacterium sp. | reverse complement strand
GCCGTAAACCGGAGAAGTACAAAAAATGCGTTTAGCGAAGCGGCTAGCATTTTTGGGCTTCGACAACTCCTTCGGGGTCTGAAAGGGGCGAGCAGCCCCTTTCTCGTGCCTCCCGCGCCTCGAAAGTAGCGGGTGCTTTTCTGGTTCTCTTTTGGCACGCAAAAGAGAACATTAACCTAGCGTAAGAGCGCTCTCCCCCGCGCACAGGCGCGTGAAGCCGCTCCCCTTTTTATTTCTTCGATCTGCCGCCTTGCAGCAGGTGTCAACCACGATTCAAAACAACGAGGTCTGATATGATTTTAGGTATTATGGGCGCCATGCCCGACGAAGTAGACCAGCTCTGTGCCAAGCTGGAAAACGTCACTGTAGAGTCCTACGGCGGCGTGGAATATCATAAGGGCACGCTGGCCGGTAAGCAGGTGGTGGTCTGCTGCGCAGGCATGGGCAAGGCCAACGCCGCCGCCACCACGCAGGTGCTCATCACCAAGTTCGGGGCCGAGAAGATCATCTTCTCCGGCATTGCAGGCAACATGACCAGCAAGATCGGCATCGGTGATGTGGTCATCGGCAAGACGGTGCTCTACCACGACGCCCAGCTGGATATGATCTGCCAGAACCCGCCCTTCCTGAAGGAGTACACCGGCGACGCCATTCTCATCGCCGCCGCCGAGAAAGCCTGCGCCGATGCAGGCGTCAAGGCTCTGGTGGGCAAGATCGCCACCGGCGACCTGTTCGTGGGCGACAGCGCCACCAAGGCCGCCATTGAGGCCAAATGCGCCCCCGACTGCGTGGAGATGGAGGGCGCAGCCGTGAGTCAGGTCGCCGCCAAGAACGGCGTCCCCTGCGTCATCCTCCGCGCCATGAGCGACAACGCTGACGAGGACGGCCACGAAGTGCTGGTCGTCAAGAAGTTCAGCATCGGTGAGTATGTCGCTACCGCGACCAAAATCGTCGCCGCAATGGTCGAGTCCCTCTGACTGCACCTGCAAAAAGCTCCTGCCGCATTGTCCGGCAGGAGCTTTTTCTATCGCTGCATCAGAAGTTTCAGCAAAACCTCAAAGATACTGTTCCAGCTTCAGCCGGTTGTCCTCCTCAAAATCCTGCAGCTTCTGCATCAGCCGCTTCGACCCGGGCGCGGCGTCGGGATAGTCCTTCTGGGATTTGATGCAGTCCATGACCCCCATGCTGCTGCCCTGCGTGAGCATCTCGGCGAGGTTGCGGGTGGATTTGTCGGTGATGGTCTTCATGCCGATGCTCACCTTGGTGTTGAGCTTCGCCATGGCGCTCTGGCCCTGTGCCGAGCCGCCGCAGGCGTCGATGGCCGCGTGGGCCTCCTGATTGAGCTGGCGGTAGATGTTGCGCTGGCGCAGAAGCTCCGCCTTGAACTGCTCATTCTCTGCCATCGGCACCAGCTGGTCGAGCGTGTTCTTTCCCATCTCGGTGTTCTGCACGATGGCTTCCAGCATATTGAGGTTGTCGTTTTTCTGGTTTTCCATACAAAAATCCCCCTTTTGAGTCTATTCTCTCTCAAAAGGGGGATCTTATGCATCTTATTCGCCGTCGTAGACCCGGTCGCCGCCTGCGGCCTGCGCAGCGGCCAGCCGCTTTTGGCACAGGTCATAGAGGGCGTCCCAGTTCTTGCAGCGCACCTCGCGGGTACCGGCCACGCCAATGGACTGGGTGAAGGGCACCCGGCGCATCAGTCCCACCGAGGCCACACACTCCTTGGGCATCCCGGCGTAGATGGCTTTCAGCTCCTCTTCCAGCTCGCGGCGGGTGCGGTCGGCGCAGCCGATGGCAAACAGGGTGTCGCTCAGGCGGCAGACCACCCGCTCGGCAGGCTGGTCGAAGTGCTTTTTCCACTGGTTCGCCACGAAGCAGACCAGCTGGCCCATGACCGCGTCGTTTTCCCGGGCGGAAAGCGCTGCCGCGTCGTCGATGGACACCAGCGCCAGCGCCGCGCAGCGGTGGCGGTCGGTCCATTCGTCGAGCTTGGTGCAGAACTCCGTCTCATAGTAGCGGCGGTTGAACACCCCCGACAAGAAATCGTGGTTCATATCGTCGCGGCACAGTTCCCGCTCCCGCGGGGTCATCCGGTCTTCGGGCAGGTCGCTGCCTGCCAGCGGCGCAGTCATCTGCAGCTGCCATACCTTGCCGTCTGCCACGACGCAGCGGCGCAGCACACAGTCCACCTGACCGCCGCGCAGCTCGTAGTCCACCATCAGACCATCGTCCTGCCAGCAGCGTGCGGCGTCCTCGTCCACCTGCGTCAGGCTCACATCCTGAAACACAGGCTGCGAACTTTCGACGAATTGCCGCAGGTCCTGTTCCGTCCATTCCTTTTTCATGCGTTTCTCCCCATCTTCCGTGCCGGGTTCTCCTTCCCGGCGCTCTGCCTTTGCACAGTTCTTATGCCCGACTGTGTCTCTTTCGATTATATCACGATGGCGGGGCGCTTACCAGCAAAACGCACAATTTTCAAAAAGATTTTTTACAATTCCGTCAATTTGAAGTCTTCTCTTCTTTTTCGACCGGCTCCTTGGCGCGGCAGTAGACCGCACACTCGGCCTCAATGCGGCCGGCCAGCAGGGCCGTATCGAAGCCCTCTGCGGCACGCCATGCCCAGTTGCCGCCCAGCTTGCCGGGGGTGTTCAAATGGGCCTCCGCGCCCAGCCCCAGCCAATCTGCCATGGGGATGATGGCCCGGTCGGCCACCGAGCCGAGGGCGGCGCGGAGAAGGGCGATGCGGGCGGCATCCGTCCTGACGGCTGCCACCTCCTTGGCGGTGGGCTTGCAGGGGGTCAGGTGGAGGTAGGCGGCAGCGTTGGCTTTCTCCTTGGCGGGGGCGGCGTTCACCCACCAGTCGGTGAGGGTGGTGTTGTCGTGAGTACCCGGGTAGACCACGCTGTTCTTGACGTGGTTGTGGGGCAGATACTCGTTGTCGCCGCCGCCAAAGGCGAACTGAAGGACCTTCATGCCCGGGAAAGTGCTGTCGGCCAGCAGCTTGCGGACACTGGGCACGAGGTCGCCCAGATCTTCGGCGATGATGGGCAGCTTGCCGAGGGCCGCTTCCAGCGCACGGAACAGGTCCATGCCGGGGCCGTTCTCCCACTTGCCGGTGCGGGCGGTGGAGCTGCCTGCCGGGATGGCCCAGTAGGTGTCAAAGCCTCGGAAGTGGTCGATGCGGAGCAGGTCGTAGATCCCGAGGGCATGGCGGACGCGGCGCACCCACCATGCATATCCGGTTTGTTTATGATACGGCCAGTTATACAGCGGGTTTCCCCAGAGCTGGCCGTCGGCGGAGAAGTAATCCGGCGGGCACCCGGCCACGCGGGCAAAGCCGCCCTGCGCGTCCAGCTCGAACAGCTCGCCGCCCACCCATGCGTCCACCGAGTCGGCGGAGACATAGATGGGGATGTCGCCGAGGATCTTTATGCCTTTTTCGTTTGCGTAGTCCTTGACCTTCTTCCACTGGACTGCAAACTCATACTGCAAGAATTTCCAGAAACCGATCTCCTCTTCCTGCCCGGCGGCGAACTCTGCCAGCGCACCGGCGTCCCGCAGACGGTACTCTCGGGGCCACTCGGCCCAGCTCTTCATCCCGTTGGCGGTCTTGAGGGCCATGTACATCGCGTAATCGTTCAGCCAGCTCTCATTCGTAAGGGTGAACGCATAGTAGTCGTCGGGGTAATAGTGGGCACAGCCGAAGCGTCCGGCGTACTTCTCCCGCCATGCGGCATAGGCCGCCCGCAGGACCTTGTAGCGGCTGGTGTAGAGGGTGCCGTAATCCACCGAGAGCGGGTCGGTGCCCCACGGCTCTGCCTTGAGCTGGGCAGCGGTCAGCAGGCCGTCGGCCTTGAGCGCGTCGAGGTCGATAAAATAGGGGTTGCCCGCAAAGGCAGAGCAGCTCTGGTAGGGGCTGTCGCCGTAGCCGGTAGGGCTGAGGGGCAGCAGCTGCCAGATGTGCTGGCCCGCAGCGGCCAGAAAGTCCACGAACTTGAGCGCCTCGGCGCCAAAGCAGCCAATACCATAAGGGCCGGGCAGGCTGGACACCGGCATCAGGATTCCACTTTCACGCATGATGATACCTTCCTCGTTTTTCAAATTTCCGGTTTCGCTGTTTTCTATCATAACATAAGCCAAGACTATTTTCCACAGGCAAAAAACGTGGTATACTTGATTTTATCGGGAAGGCGGCTTGCCCTCTCCGTCACGGCTGACGCCGTGCCACCTCTCCCAAGGGGAGAGGCAGAAGCTCCCCGGCAGATTAAAGGCTCTCCCTTTGGGAGAGCTGGACGCGAAGCGGCCTGAGAGGGCAAGCCGCTTACCGGCCGATAGTTCTTAGCTTCAGGAGGTATCGTGCCATGCAGCGCACGGAAAAATATTTCGAGAAAGACACATTCCGCAAAAGCGCCGCCGGGGTCATCCTTGCGGCAGAGGCGGACGCAAAGACCGGCGGCGGGCGCATCGCTTTGGACGGCACGGTGTTCTACCCCGAGGGCGGTGGACAGCCTGCCGACCGGGGCACTCTGACCCTCGCCGACGGCACGGTGCTGCACGTCACCGATGTCCACGAGACGGGCGGCGTCATCTGGCACACAGTGGATGCCCTGCCCGAGGCGGCACAGCCCGGCACCGCCGTCACCGGAGCCATCGACTGGGCGTGGCGCTTCGACAAGATGCAGCAGCACACCGGCGAGCACATCCTCTCCGGCATCCTGCACCAGATGTTCGGGGCCGAAAACGTCGGCTTCCACATCGGCTCTGACGCCGTGCGGATGGACACCAGCGTGCCCATCTCTGCCGAGGGCCTGCGGGAAGCCGAGACTGCCGCCAACCGGGTCATCTGGGAGGACGTGCCGGTGGTCATCACCTACCCCACCCCCGAAGAGCTGGCGGCTCTGACCTACCGCAGCAAGAAGGAGATCGCCGGGCAGGTGCGCATCGTGACCATCCCGGGCGCGGACGTCTGCGCCTGCTGCGGCACCCACACCGCCACCACCGGTCAGGTGGGCCAGATCAAGATCCTGGCCTCCGAGAACTACAAGGGCGGCGTCCGGCTCAGCGTGGTCTGCGGCGGGCGGGCCTTGCGGGAGGCGCAGGCCATGCGGAGCCGTCAGGCCGACATCGGCGCCCTCCTCTCGGCCAAGGCCGACCAGACCGCCGTGGCCGTCCACCGGGTGTACGACGAGTACACGGCCCTGAAATTTGCCCATTTTGGCCTCTGTCAGCAGCTGTTCGACGCCATGGCCGCACAGCTCAGCCCCGACGAGACCGCCATCCGGATCGTTTCCGGCCTCGACCCGGACGGCCTGCACCGTCTGGCTGCGCGGCTGAGCGAGGCCACCACCGGCCTGTGCGCCGCTCTGACCCCCAACGAGAAGGGCACCGGCTACTGCATCGCACGCTCCGGCGGCGATGTCCGCCCCCTCACCAAAGCCCTCAACGCCGCCCTCAATGGCCGCGGCGGCGGCAAGCCCGGCATCTGTCAGGGCAGCTGCGCCGCCACACCCGAGCAGGTGGAGGAATTTTTGAGGAAAGCTCTGTAAGCACAAACTTTTTACGTCACAAGGAGAATACGATCTTATGAGAATGCGTTTCAAGCCCTATGCCCACGACGAACTGATGGCCGCCGATTTTCACGTCCACGACCCCTTTGTCTGGGGCGGCAAATGGCACAGCCAGTATGCCCGCCCGGAGCAGCCCTTCGTGCTGGAGCTGGGCTGCGGCAAGGGCGGCTTCCTCTCCCAGCTGGCCTCCGCCCACCCGGAGAACAACTATCTGGGCATCGACATCACCGACAAGGTGCTCATCCTCGCCAAGCGGAAGATCGAAGCAGCCTACGCCGCCGCAGGCCGCCCCATCGACAACGTGAAGATCATGAGCACCGACATCGAACGCATCAAGGGCGTCATCACCCCGGAGGACACCGTCAGCCGCATCTACATCAACTTCTGCAACCCATGGAGCAAGAACGCCTCCTCCAACAAGCACCGCCTCACCTACCCCCGCCAGCTCATCCAGTACCGCGATTTCCTCAAGGACGGCGGCGACATCTACTTCAAGACCGACGACGACGACCTGTTCCGGGACAGCCTGAGCTATTTCCCCGCCTCCGGCTACGACATCATCTGGCAGACCTACGACCTCCACGAGAATGAGCCGGAGTGGAACATCCGCACTGAGCACGAGGGAATGTTCACCGAGATGGGCATTAAAATAAAGGCCCTCATCGCCCGCAAGAAGGCAGGCGACGACTCTGTGACGTGGGTCGAGCCGAAGGTGCTCAAGAAGCTGGCCGCACAGGCAGAGGCCGAAGCCAAGGCCGCCGAGGGAGAAGTCAATGTCTGACCCCTGTGAAGCCTGCCTGAACAACCAGCAGGACGAGTACGGCAGCTATTACTGCGCCGTGGGCGGCACACTGGACGAGGATGAGATGGCCCGCTATCTCTCCCGCACCACGTCGGCCTGTCCTTATTTCGAGCCGGGCGACGAGTACAAGATCGTCCGCAGGCAGAATTGAATGGAGGTGTTCCCTTGTCGTTTTTCCTCAACACGGCCATCTGTGGCTTTTCGCTCTACCACATCCTCGCATTTTTCCTCATCTACTCCTGTCTGGGCTGGTGCCTCGAGGTGGTGTATGCCGCCGCCACCACCGGCCAGCTGGTCAACCGCGGCTTTCTCAACGGCCCGGTCTGCCCCATCTACGGCTTCGGCATGATTTTAGTGCTCTTCTTCCTCACGCCGTTGGAGGACAGCCTGCTCTTGCTGTATCTCGGCGGCGTCCTCCTGCCCAGCGCGCTGGAGCTGGTGGGCGGCTGGGTGCTGTATAAACTCTACCGCACCCGGTGGTGGGATTACAGCGATAGGCCCTTCAACATCGGGGGCTATATCTGCCTCGAGTTTTCGCTGCTGTGGGGCGTAGGTGCCCTCCTGATGGTCAAGGCCGTCCACCCCGCCATCGCCGCGCTGGTGGACATCGTGCCGCCGCTGGTGGGCTTCATCCTCATGTGCCTGCTCTACGCCGTGTATGCCGCCGACGTGGTCGCCACCGGCATTTCTGCCTCCGATCTGGCGCGGGAGCTGGACGCCCTCGAAAAGGTGGCCGACAGTATGCACGCTGTCAGCGACGCCATGACCGAGATCCTCGGCACCACCGCGATGGACATGGACCAGAAGATGGACGAGAGCCGGCTGCAGCTCAAGCTGGCCGCCGCCGAGGCCCGGGACAACTACAACAAGCTGTCGCCCCGTGAGGCCGCTTCCACCATGCGTGCCCGCGCCGACGAAGCGATGGAGGCCGCCCGCCGCGCCTCCCAGACCGCCCGCCTCAACGCTGCCGAGGCCGCTAAGGCCGTCAAACTGGCCGCACAGGGCAAAGCCGAGCAGACCACCTCGCTGCTGCAGCTGGAGCAGCTCAAGGACGAGCTGGCCGCACGGGCACAAGTCATGCAGGCCCATACCCGCCGCAGCACCCATCTGCTGGGCAAGGGCCGTATGCTCCGCGCCTACCCCAAGCTGAAGCATGGCCAGAACAACCGCTCCCTCAACAGCCTCCTCGAGCAGCTTGAGAAGGAATACCCGGATTATTTCGACCATAACAACACCTTCGGCATCCAATAAACAACAAAAACGGCTGGGAAGCACGCTGTCCCAGCCGTTTTTCTATTCTCAGGCCCAGAGGTTTTCCGGGTAGAGCCCGTCCGCTGTCTTTCGGGCGATGGCCTCTACCACCACGGGCTTATCCTCGCGGTAGGTGACGCCGTACCACTGGTCGGTGCTGCGCAGCACCTTGACGGCGGCTTTCTTTTCGCCGATGAGTTCGCTGACCACCAGCGGCAGGAAATACTCGCACTTGAGCGGGTTCTTTTCCAGATTCTCATCCAGCCAGCGGGCGAAGCGCCGGTCGGCCTCCTGCACGAAGCTTTCGCCGAAGCCCCAGAGGTTCATGCTCACGGGGGTGTCGCCGGGCAGGTCGGCCCAGCTCTCGCCGCCGTCCTCGGTGTAGTGGATGCCGTCGGCGTAAGTCTCGATGCGGGTGTGCTCGGTGACGCTGCGGAGGGTGCTATCCTCGTTGAGGGCACAGATGCCCCGGGCCACGCTGCCGTTCTCCGAGACGGTGTTCCGGAGCAGGTAGCTCACCATGCAGTAGTCGTATACCTCGCCGTCGGTGTGGGTGGAAAGATAGTCGTAGATGACCTTGAAGGCCTCGGGGCCGTAGTAATCGTCCGCATTGATGACGGCGAAGGGGCCGTGGAGATAGGGCTTCGCCGCCAGCACGGCGTGGCAGGTGCCCCATGGCTTGACGCGGCCCTCGGGGATGGTGTAGCCCTCGGGCAGCTCGTCCAGCTGCTGGAACGCATACTTCACGTCCATCGCCTTGGAGACCCGCTCGCCGATGGCGGCCTTGAAGGCGTCCTCGATCTCGTGCTTGATGACAAAGATGACCGTCTCAAAGCCTGCGCGGCGGGCGTCGTACAGGGAATAGTCCACGATGACCTGACCGCAGGGCCCCACCGGGTCGATCTGCTTCATCCCGCCGTAGCGGCTGCCCATGCCGGCCGCCATGACCACCAGAACCGGTTTGTTCATATGTTCTCTCCTCCTCCGAAGGGTGTCTTATAAAATACGGCCCTATTATACTCCAAATCCCGCCGGGCAACAAGACAGAGCTGTGCTTTTCTATGGATTCCGGTGCGCCTCCGTGCTACAATGGGGTAAAACAAAAGAAAGGAAGTCCCCGCCATGTACACTGCATCCTCTGCACGCTGTTCCACCCTGCCCTACCACTTCGGCGACACCACCGCCCTCAACAACACCCGTTTCACCGACGAAGAGCTGGACGCCATCGACCGGGCCTCCGGCTTTGCAGAATAAGGAGGAACCATGTCTAAGACTGTATGGATCACCGGCGCATCCTCCGGCATCGGCCGGGAGTTCGCCCGCCGGTATGCGCGCCTCGGCTTCCGGCTCATCCTCACCGCCCGCCGCACCGACCGGCTCGAGGCGCTGGCCGCAGAGCTGACCGTCAAATACAACACCTTCTGCCGCATCCTGCCCGCCGACCTCGAGCAGGAGAGCGAGTGCGCCCGCCTCTGCGAGGCGCTGGCCGACGAGCGGCTGGATATTTTCATCAACAACGCAGGCTTCGGCGTCTGCGGCAGCTTTCTTGAGACCAGCGGCGAAAAAGAGCTTTCCATGGCGAAGGTCAACGTGCTGGCCATGCACCAGCTGTTCAAGTTCGCCGTGAAGAAGATGGAGGCGCAGGGCTTCGGCACCGTGCTGAATGTGGCATCCTCCGCCGGGCTGCTGCCGGGCGGGCCGTATATGGCGGGCTACTATGCCACCAAGGCTTACGTCGTCAGCCTGACCCGGGGCGTGGCGGAAGAGCTGCGGGAGCAGCACAGCCCCGTCTACGTCTGCGCTCTCTGCCCCGGCCCGGTGGACACAGAGTTCAATGACCGGGCCGACGTGGTCTTTGCGCTGCGGGGCATCCGCCCGGAGTTCTGCGTCGAGGAGGCCATGCGGGGGATGCTCCGCCGCAAGACCATCATCGTGCCCTCGGCCCTCATGCAGGCCGCGACAGCGGCCCAGCGGCTCGTACCGATGCCCCTTCTCATGCCCATCGTCGCCCGCCAGCAGAAGAAAAAACTGGGCTGAGGGACCATTGTGTGCAACAAGCAGCAATCTCAGCCTTTGCAGCCCGCCTTTTTATGACGATTTCACGAAAACGCAGCAAAATGCGTAAAAATTTGCAGTAATTGTACCAAGAAAATGCCTTGACAGTCGGAATAAAGAATGCTACTCTAGTATACAAGAGGGCGCATGGCCGGACAGCCCGCCGCCGCTTCCCGTGACGGCAGGTATGGGCCATTGGCATAGCCCGGCAGCGCAGCGCCCTGCAAAGCAAAATTTTGATTGGAGGACTTTATCATGGCACAGTGTACTCCCAAATCCTTTGACCTGACCGGCAAGGTCGCGCTCATCACCGGCGCATCCTACGGCATCGGCATGGCGATCGCCAAGGCAATGGCCGCAAACGGCGCTACCATCGTCTTCAACGACCTCAAGCAGGAGCTGGTCGATAAGGGTCTGGCCGCCTACGCCGAGGCTGGCATCAAGGCTCACGGCTACGTCTGCAACGTCTGCGACGAGGACGCCGTCAACGCAATGGTCGCAAAGATCACCGAGGAAGTCGGCCACATCAACATTCTGGTCAACAATGCCGGCATCATCAAGCGCATCCCCATGACCGAGATGACCGCTGCCGAGTTCCGTCAGGTGGTGGACGTTGACCTGAACGCCCCCTTCATCGTCTCCAAGGCTGTCATCCCCGACATGATCGCTCAGGGCGGCGGCAAGATCATCAACATCTGCTCCATGATGAGCGAGCTGGGCCGTGAGACCGTCTCCGCCTACGCTGCTGCCAAGGGCGGCCTGAAGATGCTGACCAAGAACATCGCCTCCGAGTACGGCGAGTACAACATCCAGTGCAACGGCATCGGACCCGGCTACATCGCCACCCCGCAGACCGCACCTCTGCGCGAGCGTCAGCCCGACGGCAGCCGTCACCCCTTCGACAGCTTCATCGTCGCCAAGACCCCTGCAGGCCGCTGGGGCGAAGCGGAGGATCTGGGCGGCCCCGCCGTCTTCCTCGCCTCTGCCGCTTCCGACTTCGTCAACGGCCTTATCCTGTACGTTGACGGCGGCATTCTGGCTTACATCGGCAAGCAGCCGCAGTAAGATTTCCCCTTCCGGCATATTCCGCGCCGTGTCCTCTGCCTTCCGGGCGCCGGGCACGGCGCTTTTATTTTCCATATCGACTTTTCATCCTAAATCTGTTACACTGAGGACAGTTGAAATACTACAAAAACAGGAGGATTTTCCCCATGAAGATCGCACTCATCAACGAGAACAGTCAGGCCGCAAAGAACGGCATCATCGAGGCCGCTCTGAAGAAGGTCGTGGAGCCGATGGGCCACGAGGTGGTCAACTACGGTATGTATGCCGCCGATGACGCCGCCCAGCTGACCTATGTGCAGTGCGGCATCCTCGCCGCCATCCTGCTGAACAGCGGCGCTGCCGACTACGTCATCACCGGCTGCGGCACCGGCGAGGGCGCCATGCTGGCCCTGAACAGCTTCCCCGGCGTCATCTGCGGCCATGTGGAGGACCCTGTGGATGCTTACACCTTTGCCCACGTCAACGACGGCAACGCGGTCGCCATGCCCTTTGCCAAGGGCTTCGGCTGGGGCGGCGAGCTGAACCTTGAGTACTGCTTTGAGAAGCTGTTCGGCTTCGGCCACGGTCAGGGCTACCCCAAGGAGCGGGTCGAGCCGGAGCAGCGGAACAAGAAGATCCTCGACGGCGTCCGCGCCGCCACCTTCAAGCCCCTCATCGAATGCCTCAAGAGCATCGATCAGGATCTGCTGAAGGGTGCCATCGCCGGTGAAAAGTTCCGCGAGCTGTTCTTTGCCTCCTGCAAGGACGAGGAGCTGGCCGCCTATGTCAAGAGCCTGCTGGTCTGAGCGGTGACGTGAAGATGACTGCCCTGTATCACCTGAACGAGAACATCGCCCATCTGCTGGAGGGCTTTCTGGAATCCGCCGTCCCCCTCATCGCAGGACTGGCGGAGGCCATCGGCCTGTTCATCATCGTGACGAGTCTGGCCCGGGCCACCTATCACTATGTGCGGACGACCTTCTTCCACGACCGGTACGACTTCCACCACGAGATGAGCACCGGCCTGACGACGGCGCTGGAGTTCCTCATGTCGGCAGAGATCGCCAAGACCTTTCTTTTGCAGAACCTCGAGTCGGTCGTGCCGCTGGCCGCGACCTTCGCGCTGCGGGCGCTGATGAGCCTGCTGCTCCATGTCGAAATGCGGGCGGGCCACACCGAGGAAAAATGATGTCTGCCAAAGTTTTCTTTGCCCCTTCTTTTCCGGTTTGTCTAAAATGTCAAAAATAGCGTTCTGCTCTTGACACTTTGACCAAACCGCTCTATACTTTTGCCATCGAAAGCAAAGGCGCTGACGGATGAAGATCCGGTCAGCGCCTTTTGTATTTCCGGGGGAGGCTTGTCCCCTGCGGCCAAGGGAGAGATAGAGGGCTTCCTTTTCCGGATTTTCCGCGCTGCTGCGCAGATAGAGGGACGCAGCAGCCGGGTGTGTATGCGCTGCCGGGCTGGCACCCGGCGGCAAAATATGTGGGGAGGTATCTGCGTTATGTTCAGCTCCATCAACACCTGTTGGACGCTCGTGGGAGCGTTCCTCGTCTACTTCATGCAGGCCGGCTTCGCGCTCTGCGAGGCAGGCTTCACCCGCGCCAAGAACACCGGCAATATCCTCATGAAAAATATGATGGATTTTTGCATCGGCACGCCCTGCTACTGGCTCATCGGCTTCGGCCTGATGTTCGGCGGCACCGGCGCTCTCATCGGCGGGTTCGACCCCTTCATTCAGGGCGATTATTCCCATCTGGGCCTCGACATCCCGCTGTGGGTGTACATCGTGTTCCAGACCGTCTTCTGCGCAACGGCCGCCACCATCGTTTCCGGTTCGATGGCTGAGCGCACCAACTTCAAAGCCTACTGCGTCTACTCCGCAGCCATCTCGCTGGTGGTCTACCCCATCTGCGGCCACTGGATGTGGGGCGGCGGCTGGCTGCAGAGCATGGGTTTCCATGACTTTGCCGGTTCCGCAGCCGTCCACAACGTCGGCGGTGTCATCGCCATGCTGGGCGCTGCCCTGCTGGGGCCCCGCATCGGCAAATACGACAAGGACGGCAAGCCCCACGCCATTCCCGGCCACAACCTGACCGCCGGTGCTCTGGGCGTGTTCATCCTCTGGTTCTGCTGGTTCGGCTTCAACGGCGGCTCTTCCCTGAGCCTCTCCACCGATGAGACCATGACCCTGACCGGTCTGGTCTGCTTCAACACCAACCTTGCGGCGGCTGTGGCCACCTGCGTGACCATGCTCTTCACCTGGAAGCGGTACGGCAAGCCGGACGTCTCCATGACCCTGAACGGCTCTCTGGCCGGTCTGGTCGCCATCACCGCAGGCTGCGACACCGTTTCTCCCTTTGGCGCTTTCTTCATCGGCTTTGTGGCCGGCATCCTCGTGGTGCTGAGCGTCGAGTTCTTCGATAAGGTCGCAAAGATCGACGACCCCGTGGGCGCTGTCTCCGTCCACTTTGCAAACGGCGTCTGGGGCACCATCGCCGTCGGCCTCTTCTCTGACGGCGGCAACGGCGTCGGCAAGGGCCTGTTCTACGGCGGCGGTCTGAGCCAGCTGGGTATCCAGCTGCTGGGCCTCGTCGTGGTGGATGTCTACGTCCTCATCGTCATGTTCCTCATCTTCAAGATCATCGACAAGACCATCGGCCTCCGCGTCCCCGCTGAGGTGGAGATCGACGGTCTGGACATCCACGAGCACGGTCTGGCTTCCGCCTACGCAGGCTTCGCTATCTCCGATGCAAACTCCGCCGCTATGGTCCCCAACGAGAACACCGACCTCGGCGAGGACGATGCCTCCAAGGCTTCCGCCAAGCAGATCGACGCCGCCGTGCCAGTGGTGCGTGAGGCTGCGGTCATCCACGACGGCATCTACGACACCGGTATGCATAAGGTGTCCATCATCGCCAAGCTTTCCAAGTTCGACCAGCTCAAGAGCGCCCTGAACGATCTGGGCGTCACCGGCATGACGGTCACGCAGGTCATGGGCTGCGGCATCCAGAAGGGCACCCCCGAGAAATACCGCGGCGTGCCGGTGGACAGCACCCTGCTGCCCAAGATCAAGGTGGAGGTCATCGTCTCCAAGATCTCTGTGGACTCCGTGGTGGAGGCCGCAAAGAAGGCTCTTTACACCGGCCACATCGGCGACGGCAAGATCTTCGTCTACAATGTGACCCGCGTGGTCAAGATCCGCACCGGCGAGGAAGACTTCGCCGCCCTGCAGGACGTGGAGTAAGCGTTCTGCCCCAAACTTCATACGCTGTCCCGCCGTGAGGCGTGACGATATTGTTCTCCTTTTTCCTTTTTTCTGATAATTCCAAACACAGCTCAAAGCCCCGCTCCTTCGCACAAGGGAGCGGGGCTTTGGCGTTTCTTGACAGCGTCCGGTCTCCGTGCTATCTTTGGGGGAGTAGGAACAAAATACAGGAGTGTCAATATGAAAGATTTTCTGAAAAAGGAGCTTTATTCCCTTCGGGCCGTGACGGCCATTCTGGCCCGCTGGCTGCTGCTGGCCGTTCCCACCGGCCTCGTCTGCGGCGCAGTGGGCACGGCGTTCCATCTTGCGGTCGAACACGTCACCGAGTGGCGGGGCGAACACGTCTGGCTGCTCTGGCTGCTGCCGCTGGCGGGCCTCGCCATCGTGGCCCTTTATCAGCTGACCGGCTGTGAGGGGATGGGCACCAACAATGTCATCCGGGCCGTCCACAGTGGTGAGAGCGTCAGCCCGCTGCTGGTGCCGGCCATCTTTCTGGGCACCGTGCTCACCCACCTCTGCGGCGGCTCGGCCGGCCGTGAGGGCGCGGCGCTCCAGATGGGCGGCAGCATCGGCTACAACATCGCCAAGCTCTTCCGCTTCTCCGACCATGACCGCCGCACGGCCACGGCCTGCGGCATGGCGGCGTTCTTCTCGGCGCTGTTCGGCACGCCGCTGGCGGCGACCCTCTTCGGCATCATGGTGGAGGACGTGGGCCTTGCGTTTTCGGTAGCCTTTGTGCCCGGCTTCGCCGCCGCCCTCATCGCCTACGGCGTCTCGCTGGCCTGCGGCATCGCCCCCACCCACTTCGGGCTGACCGCACCGGCCCTCTCCATCGACACGGCCCTTCTGGCGGCGGTGCTGGGCGCAGCCTGTGCGCTGGTGTCCCGGGGGTTCTGCTGGCTCCTCCACACGATGGAGCACGAAATGCCCCGCCGTCTGCCCAACCCGTGGGTGCGGGCCGTCGTGGGCGGCGTAGCCGTGGTGGCCCTGTCCTACCTGATGGGAGTAGGGCGGTACAACGGCGCAGGCATGGGCGTCATCACCGCTGCCATCGAGCAGGGGCAGGCCCTGCCGTGGGACTTTCTCTGCAAGATGCTGCTGACGGCCCTGACCCTCTCGGCGGGCTTCAAGGGCGGCGAGGTCGTGCCCAGCTTCTACATCGGCGCGACCTTCGGCTGTGTGTTCGGCCCGCTGCTGGGCCTGCCCGCCGGGTTTGCGGCGGCGGTCGGCCTCATCTCGGTTTTCTGCGGCGCGACCAACACCCTCATCCCCTCCATCCTGCTGGCCTATGAGCTGTTCGGCGGGGCAGGCCTCGAGCTGATCGCGCTGGGCTGCGGCGTCTGCTATATGCTCTCGGGCACCCACGGGCTCTACAGCAGCCAGCTCTTCGTCACCGAGAAACTGCTGTCGGAGTATACCGCCAGCTGGGGAGAGCGGCTTCGCCATCATTGACCTCTTTCATTTTCCAGCGATGAGGCCTTGATTTTTTCTGCGCTCCGTGCTACAATTACTTGTAGTTTCATCCTGTGATGCACACAGTGTGCGGCGTTTCTGCCGCCGGTGCGTCAAAATCAAATGTCCTAAAACGATGATGCGGACAAACCGAGGTCCCGTTTCTCCATGCCGCAGAGAGGGCTGCCGTCCGGAAGGATGTGCTGCAAGCAGCCTGCCATGTGCCGGACTTCTACCACCGCAGAGTGCAGAGGTGAACCTCTGCCGGGTGCGCCCGTTACAGCACAGCGAGTGGCGTGCAGCAGCACGCAATTCGGGTGGAACCGTGGAACGCAGTTGAGTCTTTCAAAGGCGCTTCATCCCGTAGAGCATATACGGGGTGAAGCGTCTTTTTTGTCGTATCCAAACGCATTTTTCATCTCAAAAAGGAGCAATATCATGAAGATCATCTATAAGGACGGTCATGTGGACGAGTGCCCGCAGGATCAGGAACTGCACGTTATCCGTCACACCGCAGCCCATGTCATGGCACAGGCCATCAAGCGCCTCTACCCCGAGGCTGACTTTGCCTTCGGCCCCGCCACCGAGAACGGCTTCTACTACGACGTTGACCTCGGCGACACCAAGCTGACCGACGAAGACCTCGCCAGCATCGAGAAGGAGATGCGCAAGATCACCAAGGAGAATCTGGCCATCAAGCCCTTCATCCTGCCCCGCGCCGAGGCCGTCAAGCTGATGGAGGAGCGCCACGAGAACTACAAGATCGAGCACATGGCCGATCTGGCTGACGAGACCGAGTTCAGCTTCTTCCAGCAGGGCGAATATGTCGATATGTGCATCGGACCCCACCTGACCTACACCAAGGCTCTGAAGGCCTTCAAGATCACCCAGCAGTCCGGTGCATACTGGAAGAACGACAAGGAAAACAAGATGCTGACCCGCATCAACGGCGTGGCTTTCCGTAATCAGGAAGAGCTGGACGCTTGGGAGAAGGAGCAGCAGGAGGCCCGTGAGCGCGACCACCGCAAGATCGGCAAGGAGATGGGCCTGTTCATGACCGACGACCTCGTGGGCCGCGGCCTGCCCATGTTCCTGCCCGCAGGCTACACCGTCTGGCAGGAGCTGGAGAACTATATCAAGGAGAAGGAGCGTGCCCGCGGCTACCTGCACGTCATGACCCCCTGCATCGGCACCGTGAACCTCTACAAGACCTCCGGCCACTGGGACCACTACCGCGAGAATATGTTCCCCGCCATGGAGATGGAGGGCGAGAGCTATGTCCTGCGCCCGATGAACTGCCCCCACCACATGATGATTTATGCCAACCGTCCCCACTCCTACCGCGACCTGCCCATGCGCATCGGCGAGATCGCACACGACTTCCGCTATGAGTCCTCCGGCACCCTGAAGGGCATCGAGCGCGGCCGTCACTTCTGCCAGAACGACGCCCACCTGTTCTGCACCCCCGAGCAGATCAAGAGCGAGGTCGCCGACGTCTGCAACCTCATCTTCGAGACCTACAAGGACTTCAACATCACCGACTACCGCTGCGTGCTGAGCCTGCGCGACCCCGCCGACAAGAAGAAGTACCATGACGACGACGCCATGTGGAACCACGCCGAGAACGCTCTGCGCGAGGTTCTGACCGAGCTGGGCATCCACTTCACCGAGGAGATCGGCGAGGCCGCCTTCTACGGCCCGAAGCTGGACGTCAACGTCAAGCCCGCCGTCGGCGCAGAGTACACCCTGTCCACCTGCCAGCTGGACTTCTGCCTGCCCGCAAAGTTCCACCTGACCTATGTGGACAAGGACGGCACCGAGAAGACCCCCGTGGTCCTGCACCGTGCAATTCTGGGTTCTCTCGACCGCTTCATGGCCTACCTCATCGAGGAGACCAAGGGCAAGTTCCCCACCTGGCTGGCTCCCGTGCAGGTCAAGGTCCTGCCCGTCTCCGAGAAGACCCTCGAGTACGCCGAGGCCATCACCGAGAAGCTGGTGGAAGCCGGTGTCCGCGTGGCTCTGGACGACGACAACCAGAAGATCGGCTACAAGATCCGCGCCGCACAGCAGGTGGACCGCGTGCCTTATATGCTGGTGCTGGGCGCCAAGGAAGCCGAGGCCGGCAACGTCTCCGTCCGTGACCGCAAGGGCGAGACCACCACGATGGAAGTGGATGAGTTCATCGCAAAGGTCACTGCCGAGATCAAGAACCGCAGCCTGTAAGCTGTAATACGAACTGCAAAAAATCCCCTCAGCCGTTTGGCTGAGGGGATTTTTATTACATTTCGTTATTTCAGGAGATTGCCGTCCGTAAAGTAATCGATCTTCATGGACTTGCGCACCTCGGCGAGGGTGGCGGCGGCGGTCTTCTCGGCCACAGCGCTGCCCTCCTTCAGAATTTCGACCACCTCGGGCAGGCGCTGCTCCCACTCTTTGCGGCGGGTGCGGATCGGCTCCAGCTCGGCCTGCATGACGGCGTTCAGGAACTTTTTCACCTTCACGTCGCCCAGACCGCCGCGCTGATAGTGTGCCTTCAGCTCGTCGAGGTTCTGGTACTCGGGCAGGAACTCTGCAAAGTGCTCCGGGCGGCTGAATGCGTCCAGATAGATGAAGACGGGGTTGCCCTCCACCTTACCGGGGTCCTGCACCCGCAGGTGGTTCGGGTCGGTGTACATGGACATGATCTTCTTCTTGATGTCCTCCGGCTCATCGGAGAGGTAGATGCAGTTGCCGAGGCTCTTGCTCATCTTGGCCTTGCCGTCGGTGCCGGGCAGGCGCAGACAGGCGGCGTTCTGAGGCAGGACGATCTCCGGCTCCACCAGTGTCTCACCGTAGACCGAGTTGAACTTACGGACGATCTCGCAGCACTGCTCGATCATGGGGCGCTGATCCTCGCCGGCGGGGACGGTGGTCGCCTTGAAGGCGGTGATGTCAGCGGCCTGACTGATGGGGTAGGTGAAGAAGCCCACCGGGATGCTGGACTCAAAATTCTTCTGCTGGATCTCGGCCTTGACGGTCGGGTTGCGCTGCAGGCGGGAAACGGTGACGAGGTTCATATAATAGAAGCTCAGCTCGGTCAGCTGGGGCACCATCGACTGGATGAAGATGTGTGCCTTGGCCGGGTCGATGCCCACAGCCAGATAGTCCAGCGCCACCTGCAGCACGTTCTGGCGCACCTTCTCCGGGTTATCGGCGTTGTCCGTCAGGGCCTGCGCGTCGGCGATCATGATAAAGATCTCGTCGAACTTGCCGGAGTTCTGCAGCCGGACACGCTCCTTCAGAGAGCCGACATAGTGGCCGACATGGAGACGGCCCGTTGGGCGGTCGCCCGTCAGAATGATCTGTTTCATACGTTTCTCCTTTTTCATCAGGCTTATCTTTTCTCGGTTTTCCAAAGGCTCTCCCATCCGGAGAGCTGGACGCCGCAGGCGGCCTGAGCAGTTCGTTTTTTATAAGTATATCCCCCACCGCATTTTCTGTCAACAAAAGCCGCGCCGGAACAGGAAAAAGAAAAAAGCGATGGAAAATTTCCATCGCTTTGCTGGCGCCTCTTGCCTGACTCGAACAGGCGACACCCTGATTAACAGTCAGGTGCTCTA
>NZ_DAWCVJ010000047.1:0-19437 GCF_052358865.1 Faecalibacterium sp. | reverse complement strand
TTCAGCCCGGTCGTCGGTGTCAAGATAGTTGTATTGCAGCTGGCAGAAGTCCCATGGCTGGTCCCGCAGGATGTGATCGAAGCCTGCTGCGTTGTCGTGGCAGGAGCAGCCGAAGCTGCGGATGCGCCCGGCGGCTTTCTGCTCCCAGAGCCAATCCACGATGCCCATCTCCTTGGCCGCGTCATAGCGGGCCTTGTGCAGGGAGTGCAGCAGGTAGAAGTCGATGTAGTCCACGCCCAGCCGCTGGAATTGCTGCTCGAAGATGGCCTTGGCCTCGTCGAGGGTCTTACAGTTCCAGACAGGCAGCTTGGTGGCGAGGTAGAAGCTCTCCCGGGGCCACTTTGCGATGATGCGGCCCACGAAAGGCTCACTTGCGCCGCCGTGGTAGGGAAAGGCGGTGTCAAAATAGTTGACGCCCGCCTCCCGGGCTGTGTTCAGCAGCTTTTCGGCCCGCACCTCGTCGATGCTGCCGTCCGGCAGGGTGGGAAAGCGCATACATCCATATCCCAGCAGGGAGGTGGAGATGCTTCGTCCGGTGCCGTCTTTTTGGTTCCAGATCCGATACTCCATAAGCCTTTGTCCGGCGGGGCCTGCCCGCCGCTCCTTTGGTTCTCAGTATAGCAGGAGAAGGCGGGATAGACAAGACGAACACCCCGGCCTGGAGCGGACGGGGTGTTGTATTCGGGCAGAAAATATGATATTCTATAGATGCTGCATAGGCAGCACTGGTACTGTCTGCAATGTAGGTGGTCACGTCCCTCCGGCCCTGCGCCGGGGAGGTGAGCTTTCTGCTGTCCCCTGACGCATAGGCGAAAGGGGGATGCTCCATGACATTTGAACAGGTCGTATTATTGCTCTCGCTTCTTGGCGGGGCGATCTACATCACGTTTCAAATCAGCTGGACTATTTTTAACGGCAAAAAGAAATGACCGCCCAAGCTCCCACAGCCAGCGGTCATTTCTTTTGACTTAATGCTGGAAGGACGCTGACCATTCGCAGACAGTGCCTTTCTTATTTATAGTATAGAGCTTTTGCAAGCGCTTGTCAAGCAAAACGAGGGATAAGATGGAACCTTTGAAGATCGGAAATATCACCCTGCCCCACCGGGCAGTATTCGGCCCGATGGCGGGCTTCACGGACGCGCCCTGCCGTCGGCTGATGGCCCAGCACGGCGCAGGCTTTACGGTCAGCGAGATGGTGTCCAGCCGGGCGCTGGTCTACCACGACCACAAGACGGTCAGCCTGCTCAAGGCTGAACCCAACGGTGCACCCTATGGCGTGCAGATCTTTGGCGAGGTGCCGGAGATCATGGGCGAGGCCGCAGCGGCCATCGAAGCATACTCCTTCGACTTTCTGGACATCAATATGGGCTGTCCGGCCCCCAAGATCGTCTCGGGCGGCGCGGGCAGCAAGCTGATGCTGGACCCTGACCTCTGCGGCCGCATCGTCGAGCAGGTCAAGGCCCACACCTCCCGTCCGGTGACGGTCAAGATGCGGAAAGGCTGGGACGCCGACCATATCACGGCAGTGGAGTGCGCGAAAGCCTGCGAACAGGCAGGAGCACAGCTCATCGCAGTCCATGCCCGCACCCGGGAGCAGATGTACACCCCGGGCATCGACCCGGACATCATCGCCAAGGTCAAGGCGGCAGTGAAGGTGCCCGTGCTGGGCAACGGCGACATCCACACGGCAGAGGATGCCGTGGAGATGATGTCCCGCACCGGCTGCGACGGTGTCATGATCGCCCGGGGAGCGCTGGGCGACCCGTGGCTCTTTGAGCGGGTGAATGCCGCCATCGAGGGTCTGCCCGCCCCCAAGGAGCCGAATCTGCAGGCCCGGATGAATGCTCTCCGCCGTCAGGTGGAGGAGATGGTGGAGCAGAAGGGCGAGTATACGGCCATGCCGCAGGCCCGCGCCCAGACCATGCACTATATGAAGGGCCTCAAGGGCGCTGCCGCCCTCCGCCGCTGCTGCTGCACCCTGTCCCGTCTGGAAGATCTGGACGAGCTGATCGCGGCAGTATTCGAAGAGCAGCGCAAAGCCGGGCAGGATCCGGACGATGTGCGGGAAGTCCCCTTCCCGTAATGCCTATTCGCTGCGGGTCAGCTCGTCGAGGTTCTGGGTGAAGCAGGGCAGACAGTGGGCCATGAACCAGTCGGCCTCGGGGCAATGCATCCCTTCCAGCGCCTCCTGCTGCTGACGGAGCGCGGCGTCGAACTCATGGTTGCCGCTGCGCTGTTCCTCCATGCACTTGACGAGGGCCGAGAGCCGGTCGGCGGCTTTCAGCAGACGCTTTTCCTCGGCGGTCAGCAGGCTGCCGGAGATGAAAGGACTGACCTCCTCGGCCAGCTCCGGCGGCAGCAGGCGGGTCATGGAAGCCACGCTCTCGGCTTCCAGCGCCTTGTAGGCGTCCCGCAGGCCGGGGCTGCTGTACTTCACCGGCGTGGGCATATCGCCGGTGATGATCTCAGGTGCGTCGTGGTAGAGCGCCGCCACCGCCACCGTCTTGGGGCGGCAGGGAGTGCCGGTGTACCGCCGCGCGATGAGGCAGAGGATGTGCGCCATCAGGGCGGTGTCACAGGTGTGCTCGCTGAGGGATTCCGGGCGGGTGGAGTGCATCAGACTCCACCGGGTGATGTATTTCATCCGCGCCAAAAGGGCGCTGAAGGGATATAGCTTCATGGCGGCCTCCTTGAAGTGTCTTTGAGAGGGTTATACCTGCCCGGCGGGCGAATGTCAAGCAAAATGTGAAAATTCTTTTTTTCCACACAGCCGCGTGCTATACTGAATGCGAAAACGATGCAGGCTCCGGGCCTGCGCCGCCCCTCCGGGCGGGGAAAGAGGATACGATGGACGATCTGAATCATCAGGCCGGGAGCGCCCGGCTTCTCAATATGCCGGGGCGGCGGGATCAGATGCTCCGCACGATGCTGCTCTGTGCGCTGACGGCGGCGGTGTTCTTCCTGCCGTTCTATCTCATAGATGGCGGCTTTTTCCACTACGCCGGCGATTTCAACAGCCAGCAGATCAGCTTTTACCGTTACATGAACGGCTTCATCAAGGGGGGAGGCTACCCCGACGGCATGGCCGGTGCGGCCCGGAACACCTTCTCGTGGGCCACCGACCTCGGCAGCGGTGCGATGAACGCCTACTCCTTCTATCTGTACGGCTCGCCCTTCTTCTGGCTGTCGCTCATCTTCCCCCAGAACTGGCTGCCCTACCTCATGGTGCCCCTGCTCATCCTCAAGTTCGCGGTGGCGGGCGGCGGCTCATACCGCTACCTCTGCCGCTACGTCCGCCGCACCGACTATGCGATGCTGGGCGCCTGCCTGTATGCATTCTCGGGCTTCAGCGTCTACAATGTCTTTTTTAACCACTTTGTGGATGTGGTGGCCCTCTTCCCGTGGATGCTCTGGGCGCTGGATGAGACGCTCTACGAGCAGGAAAAGCACTATGGGCTTTTCGCGTTCTGGGTGGGGGTCAACCTGCTCAACAACTATTTCTTCTTCATCGGGCAGGTCATCTTCCTTGTCATCTACTTTATCTGTAAGCTGACCACCAGAGATTTCCCGATGAATCTCCGGCTCTTTGCCCGGCTGGCGTTTGAGAGCCTGCTGGGTGCAGCGCTGGGCTTCGTCCTGCTCTGGCCTGCCGTGCTGAGTCTGCTGCAGAACCCGCGAACCATCGATCTCTCGTCGGGATGGGGCTTCCTGACCTACTCGAAGGTGCAGCAGTATCTGGCCATTCTGCTGAGCTGGATCCTGCCGCCCGACTCGCCCTATATCACCTCTATCTGGTCGGAGGGCATCATCAAATGGACGAGTATGTCCGCCTACCTGCCCCTGTGCAGTCTGGCAGGCGCGATGGCCTACTGGCGGGCACGGCAGGGTGACAGCAAAAAGCGCATCGTTGCCGTCTGTGCCGTCTTTGCGCTGGTGCCGGTGCTCAACAGCGCCTTCTATGCCCTCAATTCCAGCTACTACGCCCGCTGGTACTATATGCCGGTGCTCATCCTCTGCGCCATGACGGCCTGCGGGCTGGAAAGTCCCGACATCACCGCCGACGAGCTGGACGCTCCGGCGCGGGGCATCGGCTGGCTGATGCTGGCGACGCTGGCGTTTGCCGTGGTGCCGGTGCAGGACAGCAGCACCAAAGAGTGGTCGCTGGGCGTTCTGCAGAATCCCGGCCAGTATTTCGTCGTTCTGGGCTTTGGTCTGGGGGGACTGGTGCTCTACCACTTCATCTGCCGCCGCTGGCGGGGCAGCCGGGCCTTTGCCCGCCGGATGACGGCGGTGGTGCTGGCCTTTGCCTGCCTGTTCAGCATGGTGCACATCGGCATCGGCAAGTTCGGCCAGTGGCACACGGACAGCGACCTTGTGGAGCAGTACACCTCGGCCCTCCAGCTTAAAGACGACCTGCCGGAGGGCGACTGGCGTGTGGACACTTATGAGACCCACGACAATCTCGGCCTCTGGCTCGACAAGAGCTGCCTGCAATACTTCGGCAGTACGGCCGCGCCCAGCATCCTCAGCTTCTACCCGGCGCTGGGCGTCAAGCGGGATGTCCGCAGTGAGCCGGAGATCTCGAACTATGCCCTGCGGGGCCTGCTGAGCGTGAAGTACCTCATCACTACCCCCGAAAAGCAGGAAGATTTTCTCGCCGCTGCCGATGAAGGGTGGGACTACTACGACACCCGGGACGGCTTCATGCTCTACGAGAACGAAAACTACGTCCCCATGGGCTTCACCTACGACTACTACATCACCGAAGAGGAGTACGAAGCCGCAGTGAAGAACACCCGTTCGAACCTTCTGATGCGTGCGCTGGTGCTCAGCGAGGAGGATGCCGCAGTCTATGGTAAGTATCTCAAAAAGCTGCCCGAGGAGAAGCGGAACGACCTGTGGTATGACACCTATGTCTCCGACTGTGCCGACCGTCGGGCCTCGGCGTGCAGGGTGTTCCAGATGACCAACTCCGGCTTCCATGCGGAGATCGACCTCGGAAAGGAGGACCTCGTCTTCTTCTCCGTCCCCTACGACGACGGCTTCACGGCCTACGTCAACGGTCAGGAGGCCGACATCCTCCGGGTGGATGAGGGGCTGATGGCGGTTCTGGCCCCGGCGGGGGAGAACACCATCGATTTCGTCTATCAGGCCGACGGATTCTCGCTGGCCAGCAAGGTCTCGCTGGCCGGACTGGCGGTGTTTGTGGTATACACGGGGTATTTTGTCTGGAAGAAAAAGAAACGCTGTTGAATCGCCCGCTGTCAATACACATTCTCCCTTAAAAAGCAAGGCGCTTTTTGTGGAAAGAGCGAATAGCCTCCCCGGCCAAAACGTGATAAAATGAACACGTTGTGCTGCCCAGAGCGGCCGGAAAGGAAGAGCGAAAAATCATGGAGCAAAGCTGTTTGATGCCGGGACAGGAACGATGGGAGTCGTTCCGGGATGCAAATGGAGTGTCGAAGATCCGCTATTCTTACTGCTCGCTGAAGGGACGGCTGTTCCACTGCGTCAGCCGCAGCCGGGAAGAGGCCGAGCGGCTGTGCGAGGACTGGCTCGTGGGTCAGGACCGCTGCTACCGCAGCTGAAGAATGCTTTGGAAGGACTGCCGTGCACGGAGACGCTGCACGAGCTGTCGGAATAAGGAACGCTGTGCAGAAAAAAGCGGAGACTTCCCGGACAGGGAGGCCTCCGCTTTCTGCATTCACACTCTCTCTTTCTGCCGCATACATCGGTGGGAAGGGGGAATGCAATGTGAACGTCTATCTGTTTTCGGCGGTCGTCCTGCTGCTGCCTGCGCTCTGCACCGCGCTGGGTGCGGCGGGGGTCTTTCTGGTGCGGCGGGCCGACGAGCCGCGCACCCGGCGGATGCTCTGCGGCATGGCGGCGGGCATCATGCTGGCCGCCAGTGTGTGGAGCCTGCTCCTGCCCGCCATCGAGCGGGCAGAGGCCGGGCCGCTGCCGGTCTGGCTGGCCCCGGCAGCGGGGCTTGTGCTGGGCGCTGTGGGCTTGCTGCGACTGGAAGAAGCCGCCGGGCGGCTGATGCACGGCGGCGGGAGGGAGCATGGCCGGATGGGCCGGGTCGTGCTGGCTGTGACCCTCCACAACCTGCCGGAGGGGATGGTGGTGGGCCTTGCGGCGGCGCTGGCGCTGCGGGGCGAGCCGGAGGCCGTCAGCGGGGCACTGGCCCTTGCGCTGGGCATCGGCCTGCAGAACATCCCGGAGGGCGCGGCGGTGAGCCTGCCGCTGGCACAGGCCGGGCAGGGGAGGCGGAAAGCCTTCTGCGCCGGGGCTGCGTCGGGTCTCGTGGAGCCGCTGGGGGCGCTGCTGGCGCTGGCCCTTGCGGGCTGGGTGAGCGCCGCCCTGCCGTGGCTGATGAGCGCCGCCGCCGGGTGCATGGTCTGCGTGACGGCGCAGGAGATGATCCCCGAGGCCGTGGGGCAGGACGAACCGGCGGGCGTCATCAGCGTGGTGCTGGGCTTTGCCCTCATGATGGCGCTGGACATCGCGCTGTAACAAAAAATCCGATGCATCTGCATCGGATTTTTTAGGTTCAGCTCTCTTTTTCGAGATAGACCGTCGTGGAGGGAAAGGCAAATTCCACACCGTCGGCCTTCATCACGTCCATGATGTTCAGGTTCAGGTCGTTCTGCATCCGCAGGAAGACGCCGTAGTCGGCGGTGCGAAGATAGGCGGAGACCATCAGGTTGATGCTGGAATCGCCGAAGCCGGTCATCCGGACAAAGGCGGTGTCCTCGTAGGTGTCGGGGCTGGCTTTCAGCATGGCGGTCAGGTCAGCCATCAGCTTTTCCAGCTGGGGGCGGGTGGTGTCGTAGGTGACGCCCAGCGTAAAGCGGTAGAGCCGCTTGTTGCGGAGGGTGGCGTTGTTGATGGTGGCGCTGCTGACGGTGCTGTTGGTGAGGATGTAGACCGAGTTGTCCAAGGCCCGTACCTTGGTGGAACGGAAGTTGATGTCCACCACTTCTCCCTCCACCTCGCCGACGGAGATCCAGTCGCCGATGGAGAAGGGCTTGTCCAGCAGGATGACCACGCCGCTGAAGAAGTTCTTGGCCATGTCCTGTGCGGCCAGCGAGATGGTCAGGCCGACAAGACCCGCACTGGCCACGATGCTGCCCACAGGCAGGCCGCTCTCCTGCGCGATGGTCGCGCCGCAGAGCAGGACGACAACGATCTTGTAGGCCTTATCCAGCAGGGTGAGGAGGGTGCGGTTGGTGCGGACTTCCTCGCTGGACGAGGCCAGCAGGAGGGCCGCGATGCCGGAGGCGTGGTAGAAGCCGGTGCCGATGAGGAAGACCAGCAGCATCCGGTAGACCTTCAGCAGGAGGGCCGGGAAGCCGGGAATGGCCCATGGCAGGCTGCGCAGGGCCAGATAGATGCCGGTATACCACGCGATGCGGGCGGCGGGGCTGGCGAAGCTCTCCAGCAGGGGATGGGTAAAGGCGAAGTGCCAGCTGCGCTGCAACAGGCGGGGGAAGAGCTTTTTCCGGAGCCAGCGGCAGCAGACCCAGCCGACGAACAGCAGAGCCAGCGCACAGACGCACCGGGCTGCAAAGGCGAACCAGCCTTCCAGCAGCAGCCCGGCGAACGAAAAGCCTAAATCATGGATGGTAAAGATCATAAAAACAAATTCCTTCCGGACGAATGATGATGGAATCAGTATAGCATACTCCGGCCTCCGGCGCAAATCCGGGGCGGGTTGTTAAAAAGTTGAACAAAGGGGCTTGACAAGAAAGGGAGAGCGCGTTATACTCTGCCCAGAAAGTTCGTTTCAGGGCGGGGTGTGATTCCCCACTGGCGGTACAGCCCGCGACCACTCCCAAAGAGTGCTGACCCGGTGAGACTCCGGGGCCAACGGTATAGTCCGGATGCAAGAAACGGCAGACAAATCGGTTTGTTTGTGCGCGCCCTGTTATAGTGTTAGGCTATGGCAGGGCGTGTTTTCATTTGTCTTCCCGGTTCCGGCGCGTGCGAAAAGGGCTTTCCAGTCTTTATTGAGTGGGGCAGCTGCCCCGGGAGGAAAATTATGAGAAAAGATACGACCCACAACCTGACCGTCGCCGCTATGCTCAGCGCCGTGGCCTTCATCCTGATGTTCATCGAGTTCCCCATCCCGATGCTCATCCCGTCCTTCGTCAAGATGGACTTCTCCGACCTGCCCGCCCTGCTGGGTGCCTTCGCCCTCGGCCCGGTGTACGGCGTGGTCATCAGCTTCATGAAGAACCTGCTCCACATCGTCATCAAGGGCACCTCCACCGCCTGCGTGGGCGAGCTGTGCAACTTTATGCTGGGCGCTGTCTTCTCCGCTGTGGCGGGCTTCATCTACAAGCGTCACAAGAGCCGCAAGACCGCCATCCTCGGTGCGCTGGCGGGTGCCGCCGCAATGGCCGTCTTCAGTGTACCCTCCAACTACTTCATCACCTACCCGGCCTATGTGGAGTTCTACCATATGCCGCTGGAAGCCATCCTCGGGATGTATCAGGCCATCCTGCCCTCGGCGGACAGCCTCATTAAGTGCCTCGTCATCTTCAACCTGCCCTTCACGCTGGTCAAGGGCCTGCTGGATGCCGTGCTCTGCATGGTCATCTATAAGCCGCTGTCGCCCATCCTGCATGGCCGCAAGTAATTAAGTAAGAAAGAAAAACCTCTCAGTCAAAGCCTTCGGCTTTGCCGCTTCTCCTACCGAGGAGAGGCGGCATCGCAAAGCGATGACGGAGAGGTTGTTTTTTATTGCAAAGCGCCCTTGTCGAGCCACTTTCCCCTTGCAAGCCGGAGGAGGAAGAGCACGCCCCGGATGCAAAGCTCGAGACACATGGCGGCCCAGACGCCCACGAGGCCCAGCCGAGGGGCCAGCAGGAAGGCGAGGGTGAGCCGGATGCCCCACATACTGAGGAGATTCAGCAAAAAGCAGGCGGTGCTGTCGCCTGCGCCCTGCATCGCGCCGCTGGCGACGATGCTGGCACCGAACATCGGCTCGGCAAAGGCCTCGATGCGCAGCACTCGCGCACCCAGCGCGATGACGGCGGCGTCCGCCGTGAAGATGCCCATGAGGGCCGGGGCGAAGAGCCAGAGACCTACGCCCGACAGGGCCATGATGGCTATGCCCATCGCCGTGCAGAGCCATGCGAACCGCTTGGCCATGTCCCGGCGGTGGGCACCGACAGCTTGCCCGATGAGGGCGATGGAGGCGTCCTGAATGCCGTAGCCCGCCATGTAGCAGAGGCCCTCGGCGCTGACGCCGAGGCTGTTGGCGGCGATGGCTACCGTGCCGAGGCCCGAGACGATCCGGACAAGGAGCACCTGCGCCGAGGAGAGGGCTGCGCGCTCTGCGGCCAGCGGTGCGCCCACCCGCCAGAGGTTGCGCAGACAGGCGGAGGTGATGCGCCAGCTGCCGGGCTTACGGATGCAGAGCGGGCCGTCCCGCAGCAGCAGGACGCCCAGTGCCAGCAGACCGCCCACGACGGTGGAGAGGGCCGTGCCCAGCGCTGCGCCCGGCACGGCGAGGCCTGCGCCCCAGACGGTGACGCTCTGACCGAACAGCACCAGCTGCCGGGTGGGGTTGATGAGAAAGAAGTTGAAGACCACATCCAGCGCGCAGACCAGCACGCTGATGAGGCCGGGGGTCAGGGCGTCGCCGGTGGCCCGGAGCATGGCGTTATACATCCCCATCGCCATGGTGAAGGGGAGAGCCGCTGACCAGATGGCGAAGTAGGCGCTGGCGTTGGCCTGAAGGGAGACGTCTGCCCCCAGCCACCCAGGCAGAAAGCGGCTGATGCCGACGCCGAAGACCGCAGCGCCGAGGCCCAGCATCAGGTTGAAAAGCATGGCCTGCCGCAGCACGCCCCGGGCGTCCTGCTGGCGGTCGGCCCCGAGGTACTGGGCGATCTGGATGGAAAATGCTGTGTACAGCCCCACGAGGATGCCATGGAGCAGCCATGTGCTCGAGCTGACGATGCCGATGGCGGCGGTGGCCTCTGCGCCGATGTGGCCCACCATCGCGGCGTCGATGTACTCCATCGCTGTGACCACCAGCTGCTGCAGAATGGAGGGAATGCTCAGGGTCAGGGCGATGCGGGCAGTATCGGACAGCGGAATGTCTTCGCCCTGCCGCATCCGGGCGGAGATCTGCTCCAAAGAAAGTGTCATGTCGTCTCCTGTTTCGTTATGGTTGAATTTGCTCTCCTATTATAAGTAAGAGGCTGAAATTTGTCAAACCAGCAGCTTCCGTGATGAAATTGATTCCGCATTATAACATCCCCCGGCCGGGGGATGCAGTCACCGCAGGTGACGAATGGGGGCGTCTGTACCGGAAGTACAGTTTTAAAGGGCGAAGGTCCTGGCATCGGCAAAAGAGGGTTACAGCTTTTATGACCGGGTGATTGATTTTTTGGCCCCGGCGTGATACACTCTCGGAGTAAGAAGAATATCATTGAAAGAGGTTTAAAATATGCTGCAGCTTATTTCAGCCACCGGCCAGCAGACCGTGGACGCGCTGGCGTTCCTGCTGGCGTTTGCCCTGACCGCCCTGATGGACTCGGTCTTCCACGACAAGCTCCCCCACGACCATGGCCGTGCCTTCGCGGTCAACGGCGAGCTT
This sequence comes from Faecalibacterium sp., assembly GCF_052358865.1. Classification (NCBI taxonomy): domain Bacteria; kingdom Bacillati; phylum Bacillota; class Clostridia; order Eubacteriales; family Oscillospiraceae; genus Faecalibacterium; species Faecalibacterium sp. Next base: position 8,820 of record NZ_DAWCVJ010000047.1, on the reverse strand, counting down.
TCCAAGGGCAAGGCCCGGGGCTCGGGACTCATCTTTGTGCTCTGCATCGCGCTGGTGACGCTGGCGGTGGTGCCCTTTAAGGTAGAATACCTTATTTATACTGTCCTGCTCATCGCCTCCATGCTCTCAGGCTACTTCGATGACGCCTCCGAGACGGCGTGGAACGAGTACAAAAAGGGACTCATCGACTTTGTCATCGCAGTGGTGGCGGGCGTCACCTACCTGAACTTCAACAGCACGGCGGTGCACTTCCTGAGCATGACCTTCGCCATCCCGTACCCGCTCTACCTGCTGCTCATCGTCATCCTCATCTGGGCCAGCATCAACGTGGTCAACTGCACCGACGGCGTGGATGGCCTGTCCGCCAGCCTTGCGGTGGTGAGCATCGGCACCTTCCCGCTGGCCTACGGCGAGGAGCTGGGCGACTACTCTACCGCAGCCATCGTCTTCATCGGTGCGCTGCTGGCCTACCTGTGGTCCAACGCCAAGCCCTCGAGCCTCCTGATGGGCGACGCCGGCAGCCGTGCGATGGGCTTCTTCCTCGCGATCCTCGCCCTCAAGAGCGGCCATCCCTTCGCCTTCCTGCTGGCGGCGCTGGTGTTCATCGTGGACGGCAGCCTCGGCATCCTGAAGATCAGCTTCAAGCGCTTCCTGCACATCAGCATCCTCCGGAACACCCTCACCCCGCTGCACGACCATGTGCGCAAGCGTCTGGGCTGGAGCGACGAGCAGGTGGTGGCCCGCTGGCTCATCCTGCAGGCCGTTGCGTCGGCGCTGCTCCTGCTGATGGTCCGCTGATTTACGGATTTTAAGTATGATGTTTGTGCAGCTTTCCAAAATGCAGATAAGACCGTTCAGATTTTTGTTGCACTTTATGGATTGAAAGTTGAACGGAAAAAGACTATACTTTAGCTAACGAAAGCAAAGGCGCTTAAGTGAACGTGTTCACTTTGCGCCTTTTTTGTTTTTTCGTTTTTGTGTGCGGTCCGGGAAAGCCGCACCGGATGCGCTGTCCGTGGCGCTAGAGCACGGACGACAGAACTAGGATAGGGAAAGGCGGGGATCACAGTGATCAAACTCGAACACGTTGACAAGTATTTCGGCGACCTGCACGTCCTGAAGGATGTGAATCTTGAGGTGGCCGAGGGCGAAAAGCTGGTCATTATCGGACCGTCCGGCAGCGGCAAATCCACGACCGTCCGCTGCATGAACTTTCTGGAAGAGCCGACCAGCGGCCACGTCTACATCGACGGTCAGGAGCTGACCAACAAGAACAAGACCAAGATCGTCCGCGACAATATGAGCATGGTCTTCCAGCAGTTCAACCTCTACCCCCACATGACGGTGCTCAAGAACCTGACGCTGGCTCCCATGAAGCTCCACCACAAGACCAAGGAGGAAGCAGAGGAGCTGGCATATCATTATCTTGAGGTCGTCGGTCTCCGGGATAAGGCGGATGTCTACCCCACCCAGCTGTCGGGCGGCCAGCAGCAGCGCATCGCCATCGCCCGTGCCCTCTGCGCACAGACCAAGATCATCCTGTTCGACGAGCCGACCTCGGCCCTCGACCCGGAGACGATCCAGGAAGTGCTGGACGTCATGGTGCGGCTGGCACACGAGAAGAACATCACGATGGTGGTCGTCACCCACGAGATGGGCTTCGCACGGAATGTCGCCGACCGGATCGTCTTTATGGCGGACGGCCAGATCGTGGAGGAGGGCACGCCGGAGCACTTCTTCACCAACCCCAAGAACGAGCGCGTCCGGCAGTTCCTGAGCAAGATCGTCCGCTGAGGACGAACATCACAAAGGTTGACACGGCAGGGACTCACAAGTTGTGGTGAGACGCCGTTGTTGATAACAGGCCGTTTCGGAGCGGACAGGGAAAGCCGCTCGGGCCGAAAAAACAAAGAGGAGTGGTTTATTATGAAAAAGATCTCGCGTCGTGATTTCCTGAAAGTCACTGGTTTTGTGGGCGCTGCAGCTGCCCTGACCGCCTGCGGCGGCTCCGCAAGCTCCACCGCAGCCTCTACGGCATCTTCTGCCGCCGGCAGCACGGCCGCCTCTGCCGCAGCGCTGGGCGCTGACACGCAGGCCATCGTGGACCGCGGCGTCCTGAAGGTCGGCGTCAAGAATGCCGTGCAGGGCTTCAGCTTTCAGGATACCCTCACCGGTGAGTATACCGGTCTCGAGGACAGCCTTGCAGAGATGATCGCAGAGCACCTCGGTGTGGACGTGGAGTTCACCACCGTTACCGCCGCCACCCGCGGCGAGCTGCTGGACTCCGGCGACATCGACGCTGTTCTGGCCACCTTTACCATTACCGAAGAGCGCAAGAAGACTTGGGACTTCTCCACCCCCTACTACACCGACTACGTCTCCGTTCTGGTGGAGGATTCCACCGGCATCAAGGGTCTGGCTGACCTGAAGGACAAGGTCGTGGGCGTCTCCTCCGGCTCCACCTCCGCCCGTGCACTGGTCAAGGCCATGATCGACGAGGGCGTGCTGGACGGTGCAAACTTCGACGCCGACACCTTCAACGCCGACACTTGGAAGGACGGCATCTCCTTCCGTCAGTACGACGACTATCCCGCCATCAGCACCGCACTGAGCGCAGGCGAGGTGCAGGGCTTCTGCGTCGATAAGTCCATCCTCGCCATCTACAAGACCGAAGGCCGCAGCTACATTGACGCCGAGTTCAGCCCGCAGGAGTACGGCGTCGCTACCAAGAAGGGCAGCGACTTCTCCACGGTGTGCGACGACCTCATCAAGGGCTGGCTGGCCGATGGCACCATCGATCAGCTCATCAAAGACAACGGTCTGGGCTAAACCCGGATCTTCCAGAACAAAGAGAGTGTAGGGAAAGGAGCGCTTGCCATGTCTGGCTTGTTTTCATTGGATTCCTGGTCCACCGTCTGGACACATCGGGAGAGCTTTCTGCTGGGTCTGGGCAACACGCTGCAGACGGCTGTCTGCGCACTGGCGCTGGCCTTTATCATCGGTGCTGCGCTGGGTCTGATGTCCACCAGCGGCAATAAGCCGCTGCGCATCGTCGCCCGCATCTATGTCGAGTTCATCCAGAACACCCCGCTGCTGCTGCAGCTTTGCTTCCTGTATTATGCGCTGGCCTTTGCAGGCGTGAGCCTCGGCGTCATCCGCACCGGCATCATCGCGCTGGGCGTCTACACCGGCGCTTACATGGGCGAGGTCGTCCGCGCCGCCATCGAGTCGGTCCCCAAGGGCCAGTTCGAGGCCGCACAGGCACAGGGCTTCAACTATCTACAGCGGATGGGCTACATTATCCTGCCCCAGAGCATCCCCGTGATGCTCCCTCCGATGGTCAATCAGGTGGTCAACCTCTTCAAGAATACCTCCTGCCTCTACATCGTGGGCGGCGCTGACCTCATCAGTGTGACCTACAGCTTCGTCACCGGTGCTTCCACCGGCGGCGCATACGCCCCCGCTTATATCGTCTGCGGTCTCATCTTCTTTGTGGTCTGCTTCCCGCTGTCCACGCTGGCAGCCCGCTGGGAAGCCTCCCTCAAGGAGCGCAAGGGCAGCGTGAACGCAAACCTCAAGACCGCCAACAAGAAAGTGGAGCTGAAGGAGGCTGCCTGATATGAAAACGCTTGCTGCAAGCCTTTCCATCCTCACGAAGCAGGGCGTCATGCTCTACCTGCTGCGGGGTGTGGCCTTCACCTGCATCATCTCGGTGCTGGGTGTCATCATGGGCCTCATCGTCGGCTCTCTGCTGGCACTGGCCCGCACCTACTGCAAGAAAGGCCCGTCCCGCATCCTCGGCTGGTTCGCCACGGCTTATATCGAGCTGTTCCGCAACACGCCCTACCTGCTCTGGATCTTCATCTGCGTCGTGTTCTGCCCCTGCCCGGACTTCTTCGCCCGGAAGATGTTCGGCCTGACCAGTGTGGAGATGAAGCTGCTGTTCAAGGCTGCTCTGGCCCTCATCCTCTTCAACTCCTCCGTCATCGCCGAGATCGTCCGCGGCGGCCTGAATGGCGTGTCCAAGGGCCAGTTCGAGGCCGGTTATGCACAGGGCTTCAACACCGTTGAGGTGCTGCTGTACATCGTCCTGCCGCAGGCCTACCGCAACATCGTGCCCACCCTGCTCAGTCAGGTCATCACCACCATCAAGGACTCTTCTTATCTGGCCAATGTGGCCACCATCGAGCTGATGGCCCGCATCCGTCAGCTGCTGAGCGCCGCAGGCACCTACAACGGCCTTGGCACGGTGAACGTCTCCGACGTCATGGTGCTGTTCGGTGCGGCCTGTGTCATCTACTTCATCATCAACTTCACGTTGAGCTGCGTGGTCCGTTCGATGCAGAACCGCCGCAAGAAGGCTCTGGTCTTTGCCCCGGCAAAGGCCGCATGAATCATCAAGCCCTAATCCAATTTCCCATTTCCCAATTATTTTCCCATCATTGTTCTGTCAATGCCAAAGACGCCCGGCGGTATCACCCGCCGGGCGTCTTTGGTGTTATCGGGATAGTATGCTGAGAGCGGTCAGCTCTTTGTCGCGTAGGTCACATCCAGCACCGGGCCGAAGGGGTCGAAGACCAGCCCCTTGATGCCGTTGGCGAGGAGCAGGCGCTTCTGCTGGGTGAAGAGGGGAGCGGCCACGGCCTGCTCAAGCAGCTGGCGCTCACAGGCGGCCAGCAGAGAGCAGCGGGTGCTGCCGGTGGCTGTGGCGCTGGCCGAGAGCTGGGTGGTGTAGAGGGCGTCGCTGTAGCCGGTCAGCCCGCCGCCGGCGGGGGAGAACTGGGCCAGTGCGGCGTAGACGCTGCCGCCCTCGGCCTGTACAGGGGCCAGCGCGATGGTGTAATCGCCGCTTTCGAGCCGCTTCTGGAACTCCTCCGGCTCCACCTCCTCTACCGAGAAGAAGAGGGAAAATTCCTTCTGCCATGCGCTGTTGATCTGCTCGGCGGCGTCGCTGAGGCCGCTGCCGGAGGGCAGAAGCAGGGAGATGCGGCCAAAGTCTGCGGGGGAGACGCCGCCGTCCCGGGCGGCGATGTAGAGGCTGCGGGGGTCGCCGAGGGCCGGGCGGACATCGCCTGCCGCCTGCCGGTAGTCGATGCCGTCCACGGTCAGGCCGTCGGGGATGAGGCCCTTGGCCTCCGCGAACAGCCCGCCGTCTGGTACTTCCACCGCCGAGACCGCCGCGCTGGCCAGCGCCTGCCGCAGCTCGGTGGAAGCGAAGATGGAATTGCAGTTGAAGAGCAGCGACCATGTGGTGTCGGAGTAGGTCACGCTCTGGAGTGAGGTGGGGGTACCGCTGTCGTCGAGGGCAGCGGTGCACTTCTCGTTGCGGATAAGCTCCTCGGCGGACTGGCCGGAGTTGTTGGTGTTTTCCACAAGGCGCAGGCTGTCGATCTGCTCCCCGGAGGCGGCCCGGCGAAGGAAGAGGCCGCCGGACGTCCAGTTGTAGAGGTAGAAGCTGCCGCTGGAGAGGGTGGAGGCGCTGGTCAGGCCGTAGGTGCCCCGGGTGCTGTTGAAAAACTCCTCGTCACAGGGCATCGCGCCGGGCAGCGTCAGCTTGGAAAGGAAGGTCTCGTCGGGAGTGGAGAGGCGGAACACCAGCTTCAGAGGCTCGGGGGCAGAGACACCCAGCGCACTTGCGGGCATCTGCCCGGCCAGCACGGCGGCGCTGTTCTCGAGGGCAGAAAACTCCACGGCATAGGGAGAATTTGTTCCGGGAAGGAACATCCGCCGGAACGCAAAGGCGAAGTCCTCGGCGGTGATGGCGTAGTCGGTGGCGCTGCCCTTTGCGGCGGTATAGGTCAGACCGTCTTTCAAATAAAATGTATAGGTGCGCCGGTCGGCGGACACCTCCCACCGTTCGCACAGCTCGGGGGCCAGCTGGCCGTCCGGCGTGCGGCGGACGAGGCCGCTGTAGAGGTTCTCGCAGGCGATGACGTCGGCGGCGCTGGATGCCACCTGTGGGTCGAGGTTCGCGGGGATAGAATCCACGAACCATGTAAAGCTGTTGGAGCCGGAGCCGCAGGCGGTGAGGCTCAGGACAAAAAACGCAGCCAGCAGGGCTGCGATAAGGCGAAACTGTCTCAAGAAATGCATCCTTCCGGGCCGGTGGCCCTGTTTGTCATAAAAAGCAGGTTCAAAGATCGGCCTGCACCCGGCCGGGCGCAGGGAGACTCTGCGGTCGAGGGGGCGCAATGCTGCTGATGCTGCGCCAAAAATCAGAGTTATACTAAGTGTAGCAGAAACGAAACGAAAAGACAATCGACATTTTGTTGATTTGGGCGGACATTTTGTTCCAAGGTTTGGGGTTTTCCGTTGCCAAGCGGGCACAAATGGTCTATAATGGAGGACGGCAATGAATTTTCTCCTGCGGCGGCGTGCGGCAGGGGACGATCGTAATATATTTATATTTATAGAGGAGGGCCTTTTTTATGCAGAAGGAACAGCAGGAGCTTGCAAACCTCATCAAGGGCAAGAAAGTTGCCTTTATCGGCGCGGGCGTCAGCCATAAGACGCTCATCCGGGAGTTCGTGGAGCTGGGGGCGCAGGTCACGCTCTGTGACCAGAAAAAGAGCGTGGAGGAGTTCGGCGACTACGCCGCCACCATCAAGGAGCTGGGCATCCGCCTGAGCCTCGGTGAGAACTATCTCGACGGCTTCAAGGGGCAGGACATCATCATGCGCACCCCGGGCTTCGTGGGCTATTTTGAGAAGCCGCTACAGGACGCGATGGCTGCGGGTACGATGGTCACGAGCGAGGTGGAGCTGTTCTTCCAGTTCTGCCCCTGCGAGATCGTGGCCGTGACCGGCTCGGACGGCAAGACCACCACCACCACCCTCATCTCCAAGTTCTATGAGGCCGCAGGCCGCAGGGTGCATCTGGGCGGCAACATCGGCGCGGCCCTGCTGCCCATGCTGCCTGAGGTCAGCCCCGACGATGTGGCGGTGGTGGAGCTGTCCAGCTTCCAGCTCATCAGTATGCACCAAAGCCCCGACATCGCGGTGGTCACCAACGTGACCCCCAACCACCTCGACCACCACAAGGATATGCAGGAGTACATCGACGCAAAGCGGAACATCCTGCTCTACCAGAAGCAGCCCTGCCGCGCGGTGCTGGGCTATGAGAACGAGATCAGCCGCTCGATGCAGAAGGACTGCAAGGGCACACAGGTCTGGTTCACCCGCCTGCACGAGACGGACAACGGCGCATTCCTGCGGGACGACGGGATGCTCTGCATGGCCGAGAACGGCGTCGTGACCCCCTTCCTCGCCCAGAAGGACGTGAAGCTGCGGGGTCTGCACAACATCGAGAACCTGCTGGCCGCTGCCGCAGCCGTCTGGGGCGAGGTGCCTGTGGAGGCCATCCAGCTGGTGGGCAGCAGCTTCACCGGCGTGGAGCACCGCATCGAGCCGGTGCGGGTGCTGGACGGCGTCACCTATTACAATGACTCCATCGGCACAAGCCCCACCCGCACCATCGCCGGCCTGCGCAGCTTCGACCAGAAGGTCATCCTCATCGCAGGCGGCTACGATAAGCATATCCCCTATGAGCCGCTGGCCCCGGAGATCACCGCCCATGTCAAGGATCTGGTGCTGATGGGAGCCACCGGCCCCCGCATCGAGAAGGCTGTGCGCGAGGACCCGAACTTCAACGAGGCTGAGCTGCCCATCCGGCACGCCGACAATATGCAGCACGCCGTGGAGCTGGCCCGCGCCTGCGCAAAGCCCGGCGACATCATCATCCTCTCACCGGCCAGCGCTTCCTTTGACCTCTACCCCAACTTTGAGGTGCGCGGCCGCGAGTTCAAGAAGATCGTCAACGCCCTCAAGTGATCGCACAGGTCAAAACGCCCCGCCAGCGGCAGCGGTTTTTCAACGCCTGCCGGGAAAAGCTCTGTCTTGGGGCCACGATGCCGCTGGCGCTCTCACTCTTCGGCAAAAGCCGGCCGGGCCGGTTCTTCGCCGGGCCGACGCTGGCGCTGGATGTGGGCGGCAGCACGGCATGGCTGGCGGGCCACGCCAACCCCGACGAGCTGGCGGGATTCCTGAACTTCTGCGGCTGTGAGGCCGTGGTGCTGGACGAGGCCGAGTGTCCGCCGCCCACAGGCTGGAAGCGAGCCAAGACCCTCTCAGTCTTCGGCCTCCCGCCGGGGCGGCAGCTGCCTCTGCCCGAGGCAGACGCCGCCCTCTGGCAGAGCCTCGAAAAGAACACCGAGCCTGCGGCCGGAAAGACAGCGGAGATGCTCTTCCCCGACCGCCCCGGCAAACGGGATGACTTTTACTCTGAGCTGTGTTCCAAGCGCAGCCGGGGTCTTGCCCGGGTCTGGACGCTGGAACGGGAGGGGGAGATCGTCTGCACCGTGGGAGCCTATGCGCTGGCGGAAGGGCAGGCCTATATGGCCTGCGGCGAGACGGCCGAGACCCTGCGGGGGCGCGGCATCGGCGGGCGGCTCATCGTTGGGATGGCCAATGCCCTCTCGGCAGAGGGGTGGATGCCCGTCTTCCTGTGCAGCCCCGAGCGGGTGCATTTCTATACCCGACTCGGCTTTGAGAAGCTGGGGGAGTATGCGAGATACACGTCGCAGTGAGATTTTTGGCTCGAAAGTGTGCGGTGAAATTGCGCGCTAGTGGCGCTGGTTTAGAGCGATTTTGCAGTAAGGCTAAGTTCTCTTTTGCGTGCCAAAAGAGAACCAGAAAAGCACCCGCTACTTTCGAGGCGCGGGAGGCACGAATCAAGGGCTGCTCGCCCTTGATAATCCCGGAGGAGATGTCGAAACGGAAAAAAGCTAGCCGCTGCGCTAAGACGGGTTGCGGTGCCCAGCGT
>NZ_DAWCVJ010000046.1:0-20668 GCF_052358865.1 Faecalibacterium sp. | reverse complement strand
TTCGGCGCTCTGGACGGTCTGGTCGTTGGCGTCAAGGATGACCACCTCGACCTCCGTCAGTACGGCGTTCGAGGCGCTGGCGGCGATGCCGCTCACGCTCATGCCCTTTCCGGTGCGGATGTTGACCGGGTAGTGCATCCCTTCCAGACGAAGGCTGTCCGGCGAGGCCGTGACACTATTCTGATCCGAGGTGATGTACCAGTAGCAGGACGCCCCCGCGATGGAGATGCTTGCCGCCGAGATGGGCACGCGGCCCAGCGAAACGCTCCCGGCCGGGTCGGAGCAATAGAAGACGCCGTCGGTGTAATCCGTCAGGAGAACGGCGTGGGGACGGCTGCGGTCATAGAGGACGATGCCCTCGGGGTGCTCGGCCAGCAGCTGGATGAGCGTCTGCTTCTTGGCTTCCGTGCCGGAGGGCAGGGTGGCGTAGCCCACCTGCATGGCATTATAGTTGAAACTGTGGGCCAGTCCCCCGGACCATGCACTGCCCCGGACGCTATTCTCGGTCACGTCCGTCCAGTCGGTCAGGCCGTCCAGAAAAGCGCGGCGGCGAAGCATCATGGCGGCAGAAGCCAGCGTACAGGTTCCGCCCCGGCTCTGTTTGAAGTAGAAGCCTGCGTCCACATTGAGGTCTACGGCCAGCGCTCCCGGCAGCATCACAGCCATCATCACGAGCGACAGCACAAGGGCCATCAGTTTCTTCCACATCCGGTGCGGCGCACATTCCATGTTTGACTCATCCCTTCAGCTATTATCGCAATTTTCAAAAATAGTGCCTATCAAAATAGCATATTTGCGATATGCAGTTTGCGGATGTTGCTTGTGCATTAAAAACGCAAACTGCTATATTCACTGCTGTAAAGTATAACAGTTTGTTACACTTTTGTAAACCACATGAAGACTTTTTTCTCAAATCTCACACCCTTTGTACACAGTTTCAGAGCAGAATGCACAATTATCGGCTAACTTTTTGGGCTATATCACAAAAAAGCCCCCGCCATCCCGAGGGACAGCAGGGGCAGGAATGGAACGAAATTTCGTTTAGAACAGGCCTGTGATCTTGCCGTCGGCGTCCACATCGATACCCACGGCAGCGGGCTTCTTGGGCAGACCGGGCATGGTCATGATGTTTCCGCAGATGACCACCACGAAACCGGCACCCGCAGCCAGACGCACCTCACGCACCTCCATCGTAAAGCCGGTGGGCGCGCCGGTGAGCTTGGCATTATCGCTGAAGCTGTACTGGGTCTTGGCGATGCAGACGGGCAGATCGCCGTAACCCATCTCCGTCAGCTCGGCCAGCGTCTTGGCGGCAGCAGCGCTGTAGCTCACGCCGTCGGCGCGGTAGATCTTCGTGGCGATGGCGCTGATCTTATCCTTCAGGGGCATCTCCAGCGGGTAGGTGTACTGGACGGAGCAGTCCTCCATGATGTCCAGCACCTTCTCTGCCAGCGCTTTGCCGCCCTCGCCGCCCTTGGCAAAGACTTCGCTCAGGACGCAGGGCACGCCCTGCTCGGCGCAGACCTGCTCGACGTAGGCCTGCTCCTCGGCGGTGTCAGTGGGGAAGGCGTTGATTGCCACCACCACGGGCAGACCGAAGCCGTTCTTCATGTTGTCGATGTGGCGGACAAGATTGGCTGCGCCCTTCTTGACGGCCTCGAGGTTGGGAGCGTTCAAGTCCGCCTTTGCCACACCGCCGTGGCTCTTGAGGGCGCGGAGGGTCGCTACCAGCACGCAGGCGCTGGGCGCAATGCCCGCATAGCGGCACTTGATGTCAAGGAACTTTTCCGCGCCGAGGTCTGCGCCGAAGCCGGCCTCGGTGATGACGTAATCGGCCAGCGAGAGGCTGAGCTTGGTGGCCATGACACTGTTGCAGCCGTGGGCGATGTTGGCGAAAGGGCCGCCGTGGATGATGGCGGGGTTGTTCTCGAGGGTCTGGACGAGGTTGGGGTCGAGCGCATCCTTCAGCAGGGCGGTCATGGCACCGGCCGCGCCGATCTCCCCGGCGGTGACGGGCTTGCCGTCGTAGGTGTAGGCGCAGACGATCTTGGCGAGGCGCTCTTTCAGGTCGGAGATGCTGGTAGCGAGGCAGAAGATGGCCATGACCTCGCTGGCGACGGTGATGTCGAAGCCGTCCTCCCGGGGAGTGCCGTTGACCTTGCCGCCCAGACCGTCCACGATGAAGCGGAGCTGACGGTCGTTCATGTCCATGCAGCGCTTCCAAGTGATGCGGCGGGGGTCGATGTTCAGGGGGTTGCCCTGCTGGATGCTGTTGTCGATCATCGCGGCCAGCAGGTTGTTGGCTGCGCCGATGGCGTGGAGGTCACCGGTGAAGTGGAGGTTGATGTCCTCCATCGGCACCACCTGCGCATAGCCGCCGCCGGCTGCGCCGCCCTTGACGCCAAAAACGGGGCCGAGGGAAGGCTCGCGGAGGCAGAGCATGGTCTTCTTGCCCAGCGCATTCATGGCGTCGGCCAGACCCACGCTGGTGGTCGTCTTGCCCTCGCCTGCGGGGGTGGGGCTGATGGCCGTGACGAGGATCAGCTTGCCCTGCTTCGAGGCCTTATGGATGAGGCGGTGGTTGATCTTGGCCTTGTAGCGGCCATAGGGGATCACGTCCTCGTCGGCAAGGCCCAGACCGGCGGCGATCTCTGCGATGGGCTTCATTTTGGCTTCCTGTGCGATCTCGATGTCAGACTTCATGTTCAGCATCCTCCTTGATAACAAAAAAGGCAGCTTTGCGCACCATTACGCAAGGCTGCCCAGACGGTCGGCAAAAAGCTTTTCTTCCCTTCCGCACTGTGGTGCTCCACAAGATCCGTCAGCAGAAGGGTCAGCTAACATCTAAAAGATAACACACCCGCGCAGGGTTTGTCAAGCACAAACGAAAAAAGACGCTCCCGCCTTGCAGCGAGAGCGCCTCTTTGTTCAAGAATCGAAATTCAAGAAGCCAACTTCAGGGAGATTAAATTACTTAACCTCAACCTTAGCGCCGGCATCCTCCAGCTTCTTCTTGATGTCGTCAGCCTCAGCCTTGGAAGCCTTCTCCTTGACAGCCTTGGGAGCGCCATCAACGATAGCCTTAGCCTCCTTCAGGCCCAGACCGGTGATCTCCTTGACCAGCTTGATGACGCCCATCTTGCCAGCGCCAGCCTCGACCAGGATGACGTCGAACTCGGTCTTCTCTTCCTCAGCGGCAGCAGCAGCGCCAGCAGCAGCGGGAGCAGCAGCAGCAACAGCAGAAACGCCGAACTCCTCGCAGTATGCGTCGATCAGCTCTTTCAGCTCCAGAACGGACAGCTCCTTGACGGAGTCGATGATGGCAGTAATCTTCTCAGAAGCCATAGTAGTAACCCTCCAATATAAATGGTTTGTTGTTTGTTTCAGATGTGTTTTAAGCAGCGGTCATGCAGCCATTAGGCAGCAGGCTCCTCCTGCTTGTCGGCATAAGCCTGCATTGCAACAGCCAGACCAGACAGAGTGCTGGTGAGGGCGCCTGCAAACATGGACAGCATGCCTTCGCGGTTGGGCAGCTTTGCGATGGCGTTGGTCTCGGCAGCGTCCATGACCTTGCCCTCCATGAAGCCTGCCTTCACGACGAACTTCTTGGACTTATCGCCATCCTGATACTTGCACAGGATGCGGGCAGCGGACATGGGGTCCTCCTCGTGAGCAAAAGCGATAGCGGTATCGCCCTTGAACTGCTCAGCCAGGGCCTCCAGAGAAGTGCCCTTGACAGCCAGACGCAGCATGGTGTTCTTCACGACCATGTAATCGACGCCTGCCTCACGCAGCTCCTTACGGAGCTTGGTGTCGTTCTCGACGTTGATGCCGCCGTAAGCGACGACGCAGCCGGAAACCGCACTCTCAAACTTTGCCTTCAGATCAGCGACATAAGCCTGCTTCTCAGAAAGAATCTTTGCACTGGGCATTCGGTTTCACCTCGTTTCAAAAACTTATATCGAAAGCTGGTGAGCAACGAAAAAAGCCTCTTTCCCGCACTTGGCCGAGAAAGAGGCATAAAGCAACTTTACGCACGTTTCTCGGCAGGCGGCATAGCCTTACGCTGGACTCCAGCACCTGCTGTCTCAAAAACAGCATGATTATTTTACCGCAAACGTGCGGAGTTGTCAAGTACTTTTTTGAATTTTTTCAAAAAAGTACTCTTGATCCAAAAATCAGACGCCGTACTTCAGGGTGTTGAGACGGATGCCAGGGCCCATGGTGGTGGCGATGGTAGCGCTCTTGAAGTAAGTGCCCTTTGCAGCGGCGGGCTTAGCCTTTGCAATGGCGCTCATGACGGTATCCAGGTTGGTGTACAGCTTCTCTGCACCGAAGGAAGCCTTGCCCACGGGGACATGGATGATGTTCTGCTTGTCCAGACGGTACTCGATCTTACCAGCCTTGGCCTCGGTGACTGCCTTGCCCAGATCGGGAGCGACAGTACCAGCCTTGGGGTTGGGCATCAGGCCGCGGGGGCCCAGCACCTTACCGAGACGGCCGACGCGGCCCATCATGTCGGGGGTGGTGACGACAACGTCGAAGTCCATGAAGCCGCCGGCGATCTTTGCGATCAGCTCATCATCACCGACAATATCAGCGCCGGCTGCCTCAGCAGCAGCGGCAGCAGCGCCCTTTGCGATGGCGCAGACGCGGACGGTCTTGCCAGTGCCGTTGGGCAGGACGACAGCGCCGCGGACCTGCTGGTCAGCGTGGCGGCCATCGACGCCCAGACGGACGTGCAGCTCGACGGTCTCGTCGAACTTGGCAGAAGCGGTCTTGCAAGCCAGCTCCAGAGCCTCGTTCACATCGTACATTTTAGTAGAATCGACCAGCTTTGCAGCGTCGACATAGTGCTTGCCATGTTTCATTGTATATCCTCCTGTGTGGTCATGCGGGCAGTGTTATGCCCTCCCACTGTTTATGTCTCAGCCCTCGACAGTGATGCCCATGGAACGGCAGGTGCCGCGGACCATGCTGCATGCAGCTTCCAGAGAAGCAGCGTTCAGGTCGGGCATCTTGGTCTTGGCGATCTCTTCCACCTGAGCGGCGGTCAGAGTAGCGACCTTTTCCTTGTTGGGCTTGCCGGAAGCGGTGTTGATGCCAGCGGCCTTCTTGATCAGAACAGCTGCCGGAGGAGTCTTGGTGATGAAGCTGAAGGAGCGGTCAGCGTAGACGGTGATGACGACGGGGATGACATAGCCCATCTGATTCTTAGTACGCTCGTTGAACTCCTTGGTGAAGGCCATGATGTTGACGCCCTTCTGACCCAGAGCAGGGCCAACAGGGGGAGCCGGAGTCGCCTTGCCGGCCTCGATCTGCAGCTTAATGTAGCCAGTAACTTTCTGTGCCATAGTAAATGCACCTCCAAAAATCTGTGGTGAGTTGCGGCGCGGTGTCTCCGCGCCTCCCACGAGCGCGCACCCGATGTGCACGCTCTATAAGAACCGCACTGCGGTCTTACCTTGGTAGAACGGTCTGTGCCGGTTGGTTACGGCAGCTCGACCTGCGCGATGTCCACCTCTGCGGGCGTCTCGCGGCCGAACATATTGACCTTGAGCTTGACTTTGAAGCTCTCGGTATCGATCCCCTCCACAAGGCCCATAAAGCCTTCCAGAGGGCCGGCGGTGATCTGCACGGTATCGCCGACTTTGAAATCGACGGTCAGCGGAGCCGCCTTCTCGACGCCCATCTTCTCCACTTCCTCAGCGGTCAGGGGGACAGGCTTCGAGGCAGGGCCGACGAAACCGGTGCAGCCGCGCGTGTTGCGCACGACATACCAAGTGTCGTCGTTCATGACCATCTTGACCAGAACGTAGCCGGGGAACAGCTTGTGCTCCACCATACGCTCCTTGCCGTCCTTGATCTCGGGGACCATCTCGGTCGGGACCTTGATGTCGCAGATCAGATCCTGCAGGCGGCGGTTCTCCACCATAGTCTGTAAGTCCGTTGCCACTTTGTTTTCGTAGCCGGAATAGGTATGCACGACATACCAAAGAGCCTCATTGGACTGCTCTTCCATTCTGGTTGACCCTCCGTTTCAAGATGATTCAAGCGCCGATGATAAGGCCCAGAATACCGCCGAAGACGGCATCCAGTGCGATCATCACGACGGCTGCGATCGCCACAGTCACGAGCACCACGACGGTGTTGGTCTTGATGTCCGCCTTAGACGGCCACACGACCTTTTTCAGCTCGCTCTTCGTGTCGCGGAAGAACTTTGCCGCATTTGCGGCAAAACCCTTCACGGCGGCCTTCATTCTGGCCACAAAGCCCGGCTTTTTCTCGGTTTTGTCTGCCATGATGTTGTCCGCCTTTCTTACTTGGTTTCGCGATGAACGGTGTGCTTCTTGCAGAAGCGGCAGTACTTCTTCATCTCGAGACGATCGGGGTTGTTCTTCTTGTTCTTCGTGGTGTTGTAGTTGCGCTGCTTGCACTCGGTGCAGGCCAGAGTGATTTTAACGGTCATTTGTTGACACCTCCATTATAACGGTTGTTTTGAACCTCCCTCGGCTTGCGGGTGTGCCCTCTAAACAGGCGCACTTAATAACCCCGCAAAAGAGGTGTTATCATTGTATCACGTCTTTTTCCATTCGTCAAGCGGAAATCCTGCGTTTTTTCTGGTTTTTTGCTTTTTCTTTCTCCCGGCCTGTCTGTGCGGCGGCGCTTGCATCCCGGACATAAATATTATATAATAAGTGTATCTATGGATATAGACTAAATTTTGGGCCTGTCTGCCGGGTGCAGCGGCCCTGAGATCAGGAGAGATCGATTATGTTATCCGATTCTGAACATAAAATGTGCGTCGTCGTCCTGTTCGGCGGGATGTCCAGTGAGCACGAGGTCAGCCGCGTGTCCGCCGGCACCTTCGTGGACCAGCTCGACCGCCAGCGCTACGAGCTGCTGACCATCGGCATCACGAAAGATGGCCGCTGGCTCTACACCGAAGCCACCTCGGCCCAGATGGCCGACGGCAGCTGGGAAGAGCTTCCGGGCAATATGCCCTGCGTGGTCAGCCCCGACCGCGCCGACCACGGCCTCATCCTCTTCACCCCCGCCGGGCAGGTGGAGAAGGTCCGCGCCGATGTGGTCATCCCCGTCCTCCACGGCCTGTGGGGCGAGGACGGCACCGTGCAGGGTCTGCTGGAGCTGGCCGGCATCCCCTACGTCGGCTGTGGCGTTCTGGCCAGCGCCGTCTGCATGGACAAGGCAGTGGCCAACGCTATGTTCGACGCTTCCGGCATCCCCCACACCAAGTGGCTCTCCGCCACCCGCTGGGAGATCGAGTGCGACCCCGAGGGCGTCTGTGACGGCGTCATCGCCAAGCTGGGCTGGCCCATCTTCGTCAAGCCCGCCAACGCCGGTTCCAGCGTGGGCATCACCAAGGCCCACGACTGCACTGAGCTGAAGGAGGCCATCCGTCTGGCTCTGGCAAACGACCGCAAGGTAGTCTTTGAGGCCTTCGTGGACGGCCACGAGGTGGAGTGCGCCGTCATCGGCTCTGACCCCGCCGTCTCCACCCGCCCGGGCGAAATTCTGGCAGGCGCGGAATTCTACACCTACGACGACAAGTACAAGAACGGCGTCAGTCAGGTGGTCATCCCGGCAAAGCTGCCCGAAGAGAAGCTGGACGAGGTGAAGACCTACGCCGCCATGGCCTACACCGCACTGGGCTGCGAAGGTCTGGCCCGCTGCGACTTCTTTGTAGAGAAGAACACCGGCCGCGTCCTCATCAACGAGATCAACACCCTCCCCGGCTTTACCCCCATCAGTATGTATCCCAAGCTGATGGAGCACGAGGGCATTCCCGTGCCCGCCCTCATCGACCGCCTCATCGCTCTGGCTCTGGAAAGGACGGAAAAGCAGCATGGATAACCGTCCCATCGGCGTATTCGACAGCGGCCTTGGCGGGCTGACCGGCGTGCGGGAGCTGCGCAAGCGCCTTCCCCACGAGAACATCGTCTATTTCGGCGATACCGGCCGCGTCCCCTACGGCAGCCGCAGCCCTGAGACTATTTTGCAGTACGCCCGGCAGGACATCGCCTTCCTGCTGTCGAAGGATGTGAAGTGCATCATGGCCGCCTGCGGCACGGTGTCCAGCATCTACCCCGCCGCCGAGGCCGCGAAGCTCCCCGTCCCTTATCTGGGCGTCGTGGACGCCGCCGCCCGGGAGGCAGCCTTCGTCACCCGCAACCGCCGCATCGGCGTCATCGGCACGGCGGCCACCATCCGTTCCCGCAGTTATGAGACCCTGCTGCGGAAGCTTGTCCCCGGCGTGGAGATCACCGCCCGTCCCTGTCCCCTCTTCGTCCCCCTCGTGGAGGCCGGTTATGTGGACCACAGTGCCCTCGACAAGCAGCAGGTGACCCGTCTGGTCATCGCGCAGTATCTGGCCGAGGTGCGGGAGGCCGGGGTGGACACCCTCATCCTCGGCTGCACCCACTATCCCCTGCTCAAGGAGATGATCGGCTGGTACATGGGCAAGAACGTCACCCTCGTGGACCCGGCCCAGACCGCCGCCCATCATCTGGAACGGACGCTCAGCGAGCACGGCCTGAAGGGAGACCACGAAAAGGGCGAGGCCCATTTCTACGTCAGCGACGTGCCTGACAGCTTCGCCCAGACCGCCGACCTTTTCCTCGGGGAGTACAAGGGTGGACTCATCGATCAGGTCGCCATTGAAAAATACTGATAAGGACACAAAACTGTGAGCAGATCACCCATTGAAAATTACATCATCCGCATCAAAAGCTCCATCGACCAGTTCGACAACGAGGGCGTCATCCGCGAGGAGGACCGCGACCACATCGAGCTGATGACCCGGGGCAGCTTTACCAAAAAGAACGGCAGCTACTACATCTCCTACAAGGAGACACAGACCATCGGCTTCGAGGGCTGCACCACCACCATCAAGATCGCCGAGGACGGCAGCCGAGTGGCTCTTCTCCGCTTCGGGCGGGCCAACAGCCAGCTCCTCATCGAGCGCGACCGCCGCAACCTCTGCCACTATGAGACGGAGGTCGGCTCTCTGACGCTGGGCGTCACCGGCGACGGCATCGATTGTCAGCTGACCGAAAAAGGCGGCAGCGCCTCTTTCAGCTACCTGCTGGACGCCGACGATGCCCGCATCGTCAGCCGCAACACGCTGGAAATGACGGTACAGCACGTCAACTAAGGATATGCACCTCAAATGAAAGGAATCATACCAATGACCGACTTTGAAAAGACCTACCAGAACTACAACCCCCGGCAGACCGCGCTGGACGAGGCCCGTGCCCTGCTGACTGCCGCCGCCAAGGCCGCAATGGCCGACGGCGCTCTGCCCGAGGCCGAGCTGCCCACCTTCATTGTGGAGATCCCCGCCGACGTCAAGAACGGCGACATCGCTTCCAACATCGCCATGGCCGGTGCACGCACCTGGCGCAAGGCCCCCAAGATGATCGCCGACGCCCTCATCGCCCACCTGCCCGACCTGACCGGCGGCGTCTTCGCTAAGGTCGAGGTGGCCGGCCCCGGCTTCATCAACCTCTTCCTTGCCCCCTCCTTCTGGGCCGGCGTCGTGCTGGGTGCCTGCGCAAACAAGGAGTATGGCCGCACCGACCACGGCAAGGGCGCAAAGTACAATGTGGAGTTCGTCTCTGCCAACCCCACCGGCCCCATGCACATGGGCAACGCCCGCGGCGGCGCTCTGGGCGACTGTCTGGCCGCTGTCCTCGACTGGTCGGGCTACGACGTGACCCGCGAGTTCTATATCAATGACGCGGGCAACCAGATCCAGAAGTTCGGCAAGAGCCTCGCCGTCCGCTATCTCCAGCAGTACTGCGGCGAGGAGGCCTATCCCCTGCCCGCTGAGTGCTATCAGGGCGGCGACATCAAGGTTCTGGCCGGCGAGTTTGCCGAGCAGAACGGTGACAAGTACGTCGCTGCCTGCAAGGGGATGGACGAGGAGACCCTCTTTGAGAGCGAGGCCTTCGCCGCCCTCAAGGACGCCCTCGTGGCCTACGCCCTGCCCAAGAACATCGCTGCCCTCAAGCGCGACCTCGGCAAGTACCGCATCGACTACGACGTCTGGTTCCACGAGAGCACCCTCCACGAGTCCGGCGCTGTGCTGGCCGTGGTGGACAAGCTGCTGGAGCTGGGGGCCTGCTATAAGGCCGAGGACGGCGCTGTGATGTACCGCAGCGCCCAGTACGCCGCCAAGTACGGCACCGTCAACAAGAAGAAGACCGACGACGGCACCGAGGAGGAGGCCAAGGACGAGGTCCTCGTCCGCGCCAACGGCATCCCCACCTACTTTGCCGCCGACATCGCCTACCACTACAACAAGCTGGCCACCCGCGGCTTTGCCAAGGCCATCGACGTCTGGGGTGCAGACCACCACGGCCATGTCGCCCGCATGAAGGGCGCTATGGACGCCATCGGCCTCCACGGCGAGGACCTCGACGTCGTCCTGATGCAGATGGTCAACCTGATGCGGGACGGCCAGCCCGTC
Source organism: Faecalibacterium sp. (assembly GCF_052358865.1). NCBI lineage: Bacteria > Bacillati > Bacillota > Clostridia > Eubacteriales > Oscillospiraceae > Faecalibacterium > Faecalibacterium sp. The sequence continues at coordinate 10,176 of NZ_DAWCVJ010000046.1, read as the reverse complement.
CGTATGTCCAAGCGCACCGGCAACGCCATCACCCTGACCGACCTGCTGGAAGAGGTGCCCATCGACAGCGCCCGCTTCCTGTTCAATATGCACGACGCCGGCAGCGGCATCGACTTCGACCTCGATCAGGCCGTTAAGACCGACAACGACAACCCGGTCTACTACGTCCAGTACGCACACGCCCGCATCTGCTCCATCCTCAAGAAGATGGAGAGCGAGGGTGTGGCCTTCGCAGGCGCGGAGCAGATCGACGCCACCCTGCTGACCGAGCCGTCTGAGATGGACCTCATCCGGATGCTGGCCGCCTACCCGCAGGAGATCGTCATGGCCGCCGAGAAGTATGACCCCAGCCGCATCAACCGCTTCGTCATCGACCTCGCCAGCGCCTTCCACCGCTTCTACGGCAGCTGCCGCATTCAGGGCGCAGACCCCGCCGTCCAGCAGGCCCGTCTGGCCCTCTGCATCGGCGTCAAGAACGTCATCTTCAACGCGCTGACCATGTTCAAGATCAATGTCCCTGAGAAGATGTAAGCCGCCTCTCCGTACCTTATAAGATAAGCAAAGCGCCCCCGGAGCTTGAAAAAGTTCCGGGGGCGCTTTTTGGCTTGTGTTTTCCGAAACGGCGGCGGAGCTTACTCCTCCGTCACCTCAAAGTCCAGCGGCTTGCCGCAGTTGGGGCAGACAGGCTCGCCATCCAGCAGGGCTTCCTCGTCTACAACGGAGGTCGCGCCGCAGGCGGGGCAGGTCACTTCGTACTGCACCGGACCGTCCTGCTCGGCTGCTTCGTCGTCCTCGGGGTCTTCCAGTGCGACCTCAAAGGCCACCTTGCAGCTGGGGCAGATGGCTTCGCCCACGTCGAGGTCATCCTCGCTCACATAGACGGTCTTGCCGCAGGCCGGGCAGGCCACCTCGTAGTAAGGCTCACCTGCCACATCCGCGTTGTCGTCGGCCTCGGTCTCGTCATCGGAGTCGTCCTCTTCTTCCTCGTCCTCGGCGTCGTCCTCTTCGTACAGGTCTGCTTCAAGGTCTTCCAGCTCTTCGCTCAGGTCGTTGATCTGGTCGTAGGCATGGGTGACATCCTCGTCGATGCTGTCCACAGTCTCGGCCATCTCGCTCAGCAGCTCGCTCATAGCTTTGATGACCTTGCCCTCTTTGGTGCTCTCATCAATGCCAAGGCCATCGATCAGGCCCTTCAGGTATGCAGCTTTTTCCTTCATAGGGAATACCTCCTATCGCAAAACAGCATTTTATGAAAAAACCGGGCAAACGGTCGCCCGCTGCCCGGTCTTATCGATAACGTATCAGACGCGCTCCATATACTCGCCCGTGCGGGTATCGATGCGGATGTGGTCGCCCTCGTTGATGAACAGGGGGACGCGGATCTCAGCACCGGTCTCGACGGTAGCGGGCTTCAGGGTGTTGGTGGCAGTGTTGCCCTTGACGCCCGGCTCGGTCTGGGTGACTTCCAGCTCGATGAAGTTGGGAATCTCAACGCTGAAGACCTTGCCCTTGTAGCTCAGCAGCTTGCACAGCTCGTTCTCCTTGCAGAACTTGAAGTTATCGGGCACATCGCTTGCGTTGACGGGGATGTCATCGTAAGTCTCGTTGTCCATGAAGTGGTACAGGTCACCATCCTCATAGCTGTAGGTCACGTCCTTGCGCTCGATGAAAGCCTGCGGGAACTTAGCGGTCGGGTTGTAGCTGGTCTCGACCACAGAGCCGGTGATGACGTTCTTGGTCTTGGTGCGGACAAAGGCAGCGCCCTTGCCGGGCTTGACGTGCTGGAACTCGACGACCTGAAGAACCTGGCCGTCCTGCTCAAAGGTCACGCCATTGCGAAACTCGCCTGCAGAAATCATAGGAATTCCTCCATTAGTTTAATGTCTCAGATGCATTACGCATATCTCTATTTATTTTACCCAATCCCGCGCCGTTTGGCAAGGGGTTTCGGCAAAAAAGACGCTGAAAATAGCAAAAAGTGCAAAGAGGTTATCCCTTTGCCTCTTGATACATCCTCTTCATGGCCTGCGCATCCTCGGCCTGCGTGCCGGCGCTCTCGCAGATGATGACCGGTGCGAGCCTGCGCTCGGCCAGCAGCTCCATCAGAGGCTGCGGCTCAGGGCCGAACTGAGTCTGCGCAAAGGTCCAGTGGCGTTTCTCGCCCCCGGCGGAGAACTCGATGCGGGAGAAGTGGACGTGGAAGCGCTGGGCACGCTCATCTCCCAGCGCCTCACCCAGACGGTCGAGGAGGACGGCATAGTCCGCCTTGGACTGGATGCCGCCCAGCGTCCGGGCGTTCAGGTGGCCGAAGTCGATGCAGGGCGTGATGCGCTCATCCACCCCGCAGAGGGCCAGCACCTCGTCCAGCGTGCCCAGCTGGCCGATCTTCCCCATGGTCTCGGGGCAGAGGGTCATATCGCCGTAGCCCGCTTCATCCAGCGTTTCCACAGCCTGGCGCATGGTGTCCAGCGCCTTTTCGAGGGCAGCTTCCCGGCTCTGTCTGCCGCAGCTGCCCGAGTGGAAGATGATCCGCCTGCCGCCCAGCGCCCGGCAGACCTCGGCGCTCTGGAGGAGGTAGCGGACGCTGTTCAGCCGCTTTTCTTCCTCAAGGCTGGACATACTGATATAATAAGGTGCGTGGACGCTGAACAGGATGCCCCGCTCTGCGGCGTCTGCGGCCATCCTCCGGGCCTTATCCACCCCGAGGCGGACGCCGTGGCCGCACTGGTACTCGAAGGCGTCCAGCCCCATCTCTGCCGTGTAGGCGGGGATGTCGAGGCTGGTCTTGTAGCCCTTGGCCTCGAAGCTGTCGCTGGTGCCGGCGGTGCCGAACCGGATATGCCATTCGCTCACAGCGTCTTCCCTCCCCGGTCGTAATACTCCTGCCAGTGGCGCTTTTCCCACTTGCGCTTGAGCACCACCTGTGCGCCGAGGTCAGGGCCGCGGGGAATGACCATCAGCCCCAGGATGCCGTAGAGGGCCGCCGCCATCCGGTCGGCGTAGAGCTGGTCGCCCACCATCGCCATCTCCCGGCGCTTCACGCCCATCCGGCGGCGGGCCGCCATCAGGGCGAAGGGCAGGGGCTTTGCCGAGCGGTAGAGATAGGCCAGCCCCAGCTTCTGGGCGAAGGGGCGGACCCGCTTCTCTGCGCCGTTGGAGACGATGGTAAGGCCGATGCCGGCCTCCCGCATCCGGGCCAGCCACCCGGCCACCTCGTCGGGCAGCTCCTGACTGCGGTCGGCGGTGAGGGTGTTGTCGATGTCCAGCACAAGGGCGCGGATTCCCTTTTCTGCCAGAAACTCCGGGGTGATGTGGGTGACATCCTTAAACACATATTCGGGCGTGATCAGCATAACGGCTTTCCCTTTCTCTGCTCTCTGCCGTAAATGAAAATAGAGGAGCCTGAAGTTCAGGCTCCTCTACATCGGCGTTAGCAACGCGTTTGAAATCTAAAGCAACAATGCGATTCCAAGCAGTTAATTACTTGAACTTACGCTTGCGGGCTGCTTCGGACTTCTTCTTGCGCTTAACAGACGGTTTCTCGTAAGCCTCGCGCTTACGGACCTCTGCGAGCACACCGCTGCGGGCAGTGCTACGCTTGAAGCGACGCAGTGCGCTCTCCAGCGACTCGCCCTCTTTAACACGAATTTCCGACATCTTATTCCCTCCCTTGGACCGTGAGGCAGGAATTTCGTTGTTACATGGTAACTAACAGTAGACAGTATAGCGCATTTTCATGCGTTCGTCAACCTTTTTCAGAAAGTTTTTTTGAAAGTTTTTTCGAAAAAACATACTCCTCTTTGGCTCCCCTTTTTAGGGGAGCTGTCTGCGCAGCAGACTGAGAGGTTTAGCCCTTGACTGCCAGATTGACCAGACGGCCCTTGACGTAGATTTCCTTCACCACAGTCTTGCCAGCCAGAGCCTCAGCGACGGCCGGGTCAGCCTTTGCGGCGGCGATGGCGTCCTCAGAGGTGATGTCTGCGGCTACCTTCAGACGGGCCTTGACCTTGCCGTTGACCTGCACGGCGATTTCCACGGTGGACTCGACGCACTTGGCCTCCTCGTACTTGGGCCAGGGATAGTAGGCCAGCTGCTCGTCGTGGCTGTGGCCCAGCTTCTCCCACAGCTCCTCGGTCATATGGGGAGCGAAGGGGTTCAGCAGCTGGACGACGGTCTCGAACTCAGCCTTGGTCGCGCCGCCATTGTCGTACAGGGCGTTCACCAGCGTCATCAGCTGGGCGATGGCGGTGTTCATCTTCAGGCCCTCGATGTCCGCGCCCACCTTCTTGATGGTCTGGTGCATCAGGGTCTCGATCTGAGGACGGTAGCCCTCGCCCTCCACCAGCTTGTCGGACAGTGCCCACACGCGGTCGAGGAAGCGGTTGCAGCCTGCGATGGCCGAGGTCTGCCACGGTGCAGCCTGCTCGAAGTCGCCCATGAACATCTCATACAGACGCATGGTGTCGGCACCGTAGGTATCCACCACCTCATCGGGGTTGATGACATTGCCCAGAGACTTGGACATCTTGACGATGGGGTGGCGGGCCATCTCGCCGTACTTCTCCTCCAGCGCCTTCTCGGCGGCCTTCTGGCTGCCGTACTCCTTCAGCAGCTTCTCCTGCTCCTCAGCGGGCAGGTTGACGAAGCTGTGGGGGTTCAGACCGAGGATCATGCCGTGGGCCGTGCGCTTCTGATAAGGCTCTGCGGTGGGCACGACGCCGATGTCGTAGAGGAACTTATGCCAGAAGCGGCTGTAGAGCAGATGCAGGGTGGTGTGCTCCATGCCGCCGTTGTACCAGTCCACCGGAGACCAGTATTCCAGCGCCTCCTTGGAAGCGATGGCGTCCTTGCAGTGGGGATCCATATAGCGCAGGAAATACCAGGAGGAACCGGCCCACTGCGGCATGGTGTCGGTCTCGCGGGTGGCAGGACCGCCGCAGCAGGGGCAGGTGGTCTTGACCCAGTCGGTATGACGGGCCAGCGGAGATTCGCCATCGGGGCCCGGCTCAAAGTCGGTGATGTCGGGCAGGGTCAGAGGCAGGCTGCTCTCGGGCAGGGGCTGCCAGCCGCACTTCTCGCACTTGACCATCGGAATCGGCTCGCCCCAGTAGCGCTGACGGCTGAAGACCCAGTCGCGGAGCTTGTAGTTGACCTTATCCTGCCCCTTGCCGTTGGCTTCCAGCCACTCGATCATCTTTTTCTTGGCGTCGGTGACAGACAGGCCATCGAGGAAGCCGGAGTTGACCAGCGTACCGGTGGCTACATCGGTGAAGGCCGCCTCGTCGAGGTTGGAGGGGATGTTGCCCTTGACGACCTCGATGATGGGCAGGCCGAACTTCTTGGCGAACTCCCAGTCACGGGTGTCGTGGGCAGGCACGGCCATGATGGCGCCGGTGCCGTAGGTGGACAGGACGTAGTCGGAGATGAAGATGGGGATCTCCTTGTCGTTGACGAGGTTGATGCCCATGACGCCGTCCAGACGGACGCCGGTCTTCTCCTTGTTCAGCTCGCTGCGCTCAAAGTCGCTCTTGCGGGCCGCCTCGGCCTGATAGGCTTTGACAGCGTCGGCGTTCTTGAGGATGCCCTTTTCCAGCCACTCTTTGACGATGGCGTGCTCGGGAGAGACGACCATGTAGGTCGCACCGAACAGGGTATCGCAGCGGGTGGTGTAGACGGTGAGGGTATCGCCTGCAGTGGTGCCGAAGTTGACCTCTGCGCCGTGGCTGCGGCCGATCCAGTTCTTCTGCTGGGTGGCGACGCGCTCGATGTAATCCAGACCATCCAGACCGTCGATGAGCTTATCGGCATAGGCGGTGATCTTCAGCATCCACTGGCTCTTGACGCGGTGGACGACCTCGCTGCCGCAGCGCTCGCAGACGCCGTTGACGACCTCTTCGTTCGCCAGCACGCACTTGCAGCCGGTGCACCAGTTGACGTTCATTTCCTTCTTGTAGGCCAGACCCTTCTTGTACAGCTGCAGGAAGATCCACTGGGTCCACTTGTAGTACTCGGGGTCGGTGGTGTTGATCTCACGGTCCCAGTCGAAGGAGAAGCCCAGAGCCTTCAGCTGCTGGCGGAAGTGGTCCACATTGTTCTTGGTGACGATGGCCGGGTGGATGTGGTTCTTCATGGCGAAGTTCTCGGTGGGCAGACCAAAAGCGTCCCAGCCCATCGGGTAGAGCACGTTGTAGCCGTTCTGGCGGCGCTTGCGGCTCACGACATCCAGCGCAGTGTAGCTGCGGGGATGGCCGACGTGCAGGCCCGCACCCGAGGGGTACGGGAACTCCACCAGTGCATAGAACTTGGGCTTGGCGTGGTCGATCTCAACGTGGAAGGTCTTTTCGTCCTCCCACACCTTCTGCCACTTGGCCTCCACGGCCTTGTAATCATACTTCATTTTTGTAATCAGCTCCAGACTTTTTCTAAAACAATACCAATGATTTATGACAAACTCAGCGATGCGGCGGACAACCTCTCAGTCTCGCTTCGCTCGACAGCTCCCCTACCGAGGGGAGCCTCTGGCGAAGAGATTAAGCTTTACGAAATGCCAAAGCCTCCCCTCGATAGGGGAGGTGGCACGCCGCAGGCGTGACGGAGAGGTTATCTCCACACCCGAGCCGTTCTCCTTACAGACTGTTATCCGGGGTCAGATACTCCGAGATGTCGATGGGTTCGCCGTCGGCCCACAGGTGCTCGAGGTCGTAGTAGGTGCGGGTGTTGGGCACGAAGACATGGACGATGACGCTGGAATAGTCCAGCAGCACCCAGTTCTTGGAGTCGAAGCCCTCGGTGGTGTGCGGCTCGATGCCGCTCTGGGAAAGCTCGTACTCCACCTCATCGGCCAGAGAGCCGACCTGCGTGGTGGACGTACCGGAGGCGATGACGAAGTAGTCGGTGAGGACAGTCAGGCTGTCCACCTTGAGCACCCGCACGTCCTGCGCCTTCTTCTTGTCGAGGATCTTTGCGATCTCAATGGCAAGGGTCTTGCTGTCGATGTTCTTATCCATAGATGTTTCTCCTTATCATTGTCCGACCGGCTGACCGTCGGTGGTGGTCGCGCCTGTCACATCGGTGTCGCCGCTGAGGATGGCGTCATCCGACTCCTTATCCAGCTGGCCCACGAACTGGACGTTGGCGCTGGTGGAGGCGGTGCCGTGGGGCCAGCTGTCCGTCACGAGGTTCAGCTCGTCGGCACTCACCGGGCCGGTATAATTGCGGAAATAGGTGTTGAGCAGCTCTGCGATGGAACCGGCGTCCGGCACCACACAGGAGTAGCCGTCAAAGCTCTCGGTCGCGCCCACATTGGGCACGCCCATGAAAACAGGGGTCTGCGCCAGCATGATGTTGGCGCTGTCGATGCGGGTGAAGGACACCAGCATCTTGGCGATGGTGGTCAGATCCATATCCGTGTGGATATAGTTGTTGAAGACCAGCGGCAGCTGGTTGAGCACGTCAGTGATGCCCATGCTGCGCACCCGCTTGAACAGGCCGGCGTAGAAGTAGCGCTGCATATTCAGGCGGTCGATGTCCGAGTTGGAGTAGCCCTGACCGTGGCGGCAGCGGACGAAGAACTCCGCCGATGTTCCGTCCAGATTGCGGTAACCCTTCTTGAGAGCGCTGCCTGCAAAGGACATATCGTGGGGGATATAGACCTCGATGCCGCCGAAGTTGTCCACCATCTCCACCAGCGCCTGCATATCCACCGTCACATAGTAGTCGATGGGCAGCTTGTACTGGTCATAGATGACCTCAGCCAGCGCGGCGATGCTGCCGCCGTTGGACAGGGCCACGGAGTTGATCTGATAGTTGGTGGCAGCGTAGGTCTTGCCGTTCGAAAGGGCGACCTTGCGGCTCTTGGTGGTCACGAGACTGTTGCGGGGGATCTGCAGCATCCGCAGCGCACCGCCCTTGATGTCGAACTGGCAGTAGAGGATCATGTCCGTCATGCCATCGTTGGAGGTGGGGTCGTTGGAGTAGTTGCGGCCCTCCTCGTAGTCGATGCCGCAGACGAGGATGTTCACCACATCGCCCTTGTATTCCTCGAGGGTCTGGATCTCCTCGATGATGGAGGGAGCATCCTCCTCCGGGCGGATATTCTCCTCCACCCGGTTCACCATGCTGGCGGCATACACCACCACGCCTGAGATGACGGCCAGCACCGCCAGCGTCACGACCAGCGGGAGCCAGAGCGGGGTCTTTTTCTTCTTTTTGCGGCGGCGGGGCGGCTCGCTTCTGCCTGCGGGAGACGGGGCACGGGGCGGCTTTGCGCCGCCGCCTGCGCCTGCGCGGCGCAGCGGCTCTGCGGGTCCTTCCTCTGCAAAGAAGTCCGGCTGGGCAGGCTGCACAGACCGGGACGCGGAGGCTTTTTCGGCCCGCTGTTCCGTCGGGCGGTTGAGTGAACGGTCTGTCTTGATATGACGCGGATTCTGACTCATTCCATCTTATTCCTTCCAAGCGTTTTAGGGAGCAGGCCGGCCGTCGGCCAAAGCTCCTGTGCTCTTTTTAGTATACCATTCTTCCCCACGATTCGCAATCAGCATTCTTTTTTCTGATGGTTCAGGATATCCTCGTAGGCAGCAGCGGATTCGGGGTCCAGCGGCTTGCCCTGCGAGAGGACGAAATCGTTGGTCTGCCGGAGGGCCGCCAGCATGGCAGCGTCGAGGTCCTTCAGCTCCAGCTTCCGCAGCCTGCTCACGCCGGGCCAGTCCCGCTCTTTGCTGGTCATGTCGGCCAGATAGACCACCTTGTCCAGCTTGGACATCCCCGCCTTGCCCGCCGTGTGACAGGCGATGGCGGAGAGGATGGCTTCGTCCTCCACGCCCCACTGGGTGCGGGCGAGGATGGCGGCACAGATGCCGTGCCAGACCGGGGTGGGCCGGGCCTCTCCGCCCTCGGCGTACTGGGGATACTGACGCATCAGCGCACGCATCTCGTCTTTGGAGATCTCTTTCGCAGCGTCATGGAGCAGCGCAGCCAGCGCGGCCCTGTTCTCATCCACGCCGTGGCGCTTGGCCAGCTTGACGGCCATCTTTTTCACATTCAGGGTGTGCTCGTAGCGCTTGTCACTCAACCGGCTGCGCACAAGCTCTTTTGCCTGTTTCTGGTTCATTTGTGACTTCTTCTCCTTTGGTGTAAAGCCCCTCGCGCCGGATGACCCGGCGCACCGAGGCCGGAAGCTCTTTTTCGCATTCCTCTCCGGCCGCGAGCCGTGCGCGGAGGGCGCTGGATGCCATGGGCAGAGCTTCCACCGGCGCGAACAGGATGCGGCTCCCGCTTTCGTCCAGCTGGCGGGCCTTTGCGTGGAGCGCCGGGTCGTCGCCGACGTTCCGGCTCGTGACCACCAGACGGGCCAGCCTCAGGATGTCCTCCCAGCGGCACCACCCGTCGAAGCTAAGCAGCATATCGCTGCCGATGGCCAGATACAGCTCATCGCCGGGATTCTCCCGGGCCAGCTTTTCCAGCGTGAGAACGCTGTAATTTTTCCTGCCCAGCGCGGCCTGCTCCACCTCCCAGCCGCTAACTTCGAGGCCGAAGCCCAGCTCCCGGGCCAGCGCGGCAAAGCACCCGCACATTTCCACCCGGAGCGGGCCGGAGGCGGTCGTGCCCTGCTTGAAGGGCGAGACGCCCGCCGGCATGACCACCACGCGGTCGGGCCTTACCCGGGCGGCGGCGGCGCGGAGGTTGTTCATATGGCCGTAGTGAGGGGGGTCGAAGGAGCCGCCGTAAAGCAGGACCCGCATTACTTCAGCAGGTCGGCGTAGGCGCTGTCCTTCTTTTTCTGGAGGTAGAGCACGAACTTGGAGCCGATGACCTGCACACAGTCGGCGCCGGTGGCCTCCGCCAGCTTGACGGAAGCCTCACGGGCGTTGTACATGCTGCTCTCCAGCACCTTCAGCTTGATGAGTTCGCGGGCCTCGAGGCAGTCCTTGACGCCCTGGATCATGGTCTCGTCGATCTCGCCCTTACCCACGATGAATACGGGGTCCATGGTGTTTGCCTTGCCGCGCAGGATCGCGCGCTGTTTGCTCGTCAGCATAATAGTTTCTCCTTTGTGATTCGTTTTATTTTAATATTCAGTATTGGTTGCAAAAAAGGAACATCCGTCGCGCAGCGACTTCAAATCGGAGAAACGAGAAAAAAGCGTTTAGCGAAGCGGCTAGCTTTTTTCCGTTTCGA